>NZ_JAAALM010000010.1 GCF_009906395.1 Kineococcus indalonis | reverse complement strand
GATCCGGACGGCGGGGTCGCCGCCGCACCGACCGGGCCGCCGGCCGGCCGGAGCCCGGACTGCTCGACGAGGCGGCTGAAGTAGCTCATGACCAGTCCGTCAGCTCGAGGTAGGTCCGCCGTCGCCACGCCGGGACGGCGAGCACCTCCGCCTCGCTCCACCCGTAGCGGCGGGCGAGCGCGGCGACGTCCCGGATGGTCCGGGCCTGCGCACGGGCCAGGTCGAGGAGCAGCGTCCCCTCCAGGTCGAGCGGGACGCCCGAGCGCAGCCCGCAGCTCGGGCAGCCGACGTCCAGCCTGAAGCAGGTGAGGGGGTCGAACTCGGCCAGGGCCGTGTCGAGGACGGCCGGGTCCGTCGCCGCGCCCTCCACGACGAGGGTGGCGATCACGGCCGCCTCGGGGTCGAGGTGCCCGGCCTGCCGCCACGCGCGCTGGTCGCTGCCGCGCGGGCGGCGCAGCGTGACCGGCCCGTCGGGACCGTCCACCACGGTCTCGGGGTGCGCCTCGGCGCTGCGGGCGAGGTCGAGGAGCAGAGCCACGGGCAGCGAGACCTCCAGGTCCTCACCGCAGCCGGGGCAGCTGACGACCCGGTCCAGGACGTCCGAGCGGGTGGTCGAGGCGAGCACCGCCAGCAGCCCGCCGACCCGGGCTGCGAGGCTCAGGCGCCAGAGGTCCTCCCGGTCGGACCCCGTCGCCGGCGGCTCGGCACACGCCCCGAGCACGTCGGTGACCAGCGTCGGGCGGTCGGGCGAGGCGAAGTCGAGGTCGAGCGCGGCCGCCTCGACGCCACGCCAGACGAACACGTCGCGGCCGGCCGGGAACCCCGGCACGATGCCCGGTGGTGCGTGCACCCGTCTCTCCCCCCGTCCGACCGCTGCGTCACCCTGACCTGTTCGCCGTCCCGCTCACCGGGTCCTCGCCGGCCGGACGACCGTCAGGCGCTGGCCGGGACCGGGGAGGCCTCGTCCGGCTCCTTGGTCTCGACGTCGCGCTCCCACCGCTCGAGCTCGAGCTTGAGCGACTCGATGGCCACCGCGTTGGCGTTGGCGTCGAGGTCCGGCAGTGCCTGGTACTCGCTCACCCAGCAGCGGTAGAGGAAGTACCGCTTGGCCACGTGGCCCTTCTCGTCGAGGAACTCCAGCGTCACGTCCTTGCGGAAGCCCACGAGATCCATCGCTGCGTCCCCGACGGCGTCGTGGACGCGGTTCGCCCAGGCCTCGAACTCCCTGTCGAACGTGATCCCCCGCTCGAGCGTGATGCCGTCGTACGTGGTGCGTCCGGGCGACTTGTGGTCGCGGCTGTTGTCCCCGCCGTCGCGGTGCGTCACCACCTCGGTGGTGCGCTTCAGCGCGCCCACCTTGGACACGCCCAGCACCACGCGCTGGTCCCACACCAGGCGGAACTTGAAGTTCTTGTACGGGTCGATGCGGTGCGCGTTGACGACGAATCCCGATGGCATGTGGCTTCCTCCCCTCGGCTCGGCCGGGTCACGTCAGGTCGCCGGCGATCTGCTGGATGGTGATGACGACGAACTCCGCGGGCTTCAGCGGTGCGAACCCGACCTCGATGTTGACGATCCCGAGGTTGCGGTCGGCCTGCGTGGTCGTCTCGGAGTCGCACTTGACGAAGTACGCCTCCGACGGCGTCGCGCCCTGGAAGGCGCCCTGACGGAACAGGCCGTTCATGAAGACCCCGACGTTGAGCCGGATCTTCGCCCACAGCGGCTCGTCGTTCGGCTCGAAGACGACCCACTTCGTCCCCCGGTACAGGCTCTCCTCGATCATGAGCGCGAGCCGGCGGATCGGGATGTACTTCCACTCCGAGCCGGCGTCGTCCGAGCCGTCGAGGGTGCGGGCGCCCCAGTTGACGAACCCCGCCGGGAAGCTCCGGGCGCAGTCCACGGCGAGCTTGTTCAGCACGCCGTTCTCGAGGTCGGTGAGCGTGGCGGCGAGACCGACGATGCCGCGCAGGTCCGCCTCGATGCCGGCGGGCGCCTTCCAGACGCCGCGCGCGCCGTCGATGCGGGCCATGAGCCCGGCGACCGCACCGGCCGACCCGATCGTCCGCACGATCCCTCGGTCGTTGTACTGCACCTTGGGGTAGAACACGGCCGAGTGGTCCTTGACCACGGTCGCGCGCAGGTTGTTGATGTCGTCGGTGTTCTGGACCACGGCGGGGCGGCCCTGGTCGTCCGTCCAGCTGTCCGGGGCGTCCACGAGGAGGAACGCGCGCCGCGAGTGGGCGTAGATCGACGCCGGTCCCCACAGCTGGCGTCGGACGGCTTCGTCCATCTCGTGGTCGGCGGGCAGCACGAGGAGGTTGACGAGGTCCACGGGGTCGAGGGCGTGGAAGCCGGTCCTGTCCACCGGGCTGCCCACGTACTCCGCGAAGCCGGGTGCCCCGCCGTCGGCCCCGGTCTGGGTGGCCGCGGCGAAGGTGACGAACGGGCTGGTCCCGTTCGGGCCGAGCGTGACCTGGCGCGTGTTGCGCACCACGAGCGCGTTGGCCCTCGCGGCCTGGGGGCCGCCGAACTGGATCTGGCTCGGCATCTCGTTGAACGTCCCGCTCTTGGCGAGAACCACGACGTCGTGCCCGTGGACCTCGGCGCGGTAGCCGGAGCCCGGCGTGTTGGTGATCGCCTGGGCGATGATGCGGAGCTTCTCGCGGACGCCGTCGTTGTTGCCGTTCGGGGACGTGGTGCCGGAGCCGTCGGTGTAGAACCGGTGGGCGGCGCCGGTCGTCTGGAGGTTGTGGGGATCGGCGTCGAGCTGGATGGCCGGCTCCGAGCCGATGGTGACGGCGGTGAGGTCGGCCTGGACGAGGCCGGCGAGGGCGTTGAGGCCGGTGAGCGCACCGGCGTTGTCCGAGGTGCGGATCACCGAGCCGGTCGGGGCGGGGCGGAAGTTGCTGCGGCGGGCCAGCTCGACGCCGCCGTTGTCGACGCCGAGCATGAGGCTGCCGGCGAGGTCCTCGGTGCCCGAGCGGCGCACCCGGACCGTGGCGGTGTCTCCGCTCGTCGCGGTGAGGCGCAGGAAGCGCTGACCGCCGACGTCGGCGGAGGCCCCCACGGTGACCGCGACGGTCTGGGCGGGCACGAGCGCGCTGAGCGCGTCGTTGACCCGGTCCTGGAGCTGGGTGGCGAGGGTGGCGACGTCGACGACGGAGGCGTCGTTGACGTTCCATGTGCCGAGGTTGACCGGCACGTAGGCGGAGCCGTTGACGGAGACCTCGAAACGTCGCGAGCCGGTGGGGTCGGCGAAGCCGATGAGGGCGCCGAGGGTCGCCTTCAGGCCGGGGAGGTCGGTACCGAGCGGCCTCCGCGCCTCGGAGTACCCGGGGAAGCTGCCGGCGGAGAGGTCCAGGCCGGCGGCGAGGCCGAGGTCGATGATGGCCGAGCTCTGCGTGACGAAGGTCGGGGCGTAGCGCGGCGAGGCGGGGTCCATGACGAGGCCGGTGTGCACCTCGCTCGCGACCTGCCGGCCGCCCTCCTCGTGGATGACGGTGAGGGTGAAGCTCTCGCCGGGGTTCGCGGTGCCGTAGCCGATCTCGAGCCGGACGCCGTTGCCCCACTCCCCGGCGACCGTGGCGGTGGCCCGCAGTACGGCGGTGCCCGCGAAGTTGCGCAGGTCGATGCCGGCCGCCTGGGCTCCCGCCCCGGCGAGTCGCACCACGTAGCTGTCCGTGCCGCCGTTCAGGTAGAAGAGGCTGAGGCTCGCCGCCAGCTCGCTCTCGGGATGCGCGCCGCCGAAGGTGCGCAGGAAGTCCGCGTAGCTCAGACATCTGACCGGTGTGTCCGTGGGTCCTCGCTGGGTCCGCCCGAAGAACGCCGCGATCGAGGTAGCAACGCCGGTGATCGTCCTGACGCCGCTGGACTTCTCCACGATGTAGACACCGGGATAGCTCACCTGGACCATCGACGTCCTCCCTGCTCTGGGCGGTCATGTCCGTGGCGACACCGAGTCAATCCCAGGCGTGTCACCCAGGCGTCACTCAGGCGCCACTCAGGCGTCACGCCGGCGTCACGCCGGCGTCACGCCGGCGTCACGCGGGCTCTTCGCCACACGTACCAGCTACGACTGCCGGCGATGCGCAGGAACCGCCCGCGAGTTGACTCGATCGGCACCGGGGCGCCCAGCGAACATCCGGTGCAACCACCGGCGACCGGGGCCAGCGATGACGCCTTGGCGGCCGTTTCCGAGGTAGGCGCGGGTTGACCGGTTCACTCGAGTCCTTCAGCCAGTCCGGGGAGCAGTGCTGGCGACCAGCGCCCGCAATCGTCTGATCGGCATCACGCCTAGTTCAGCGCTGAGCGCATGAGCGAAGTTGCGGTAGGCGCGGCGGGCCTCATTGATGTTCCCTTCCGCCAGGTGAGCCTCCAGCAATGCGCGCACGGCGCTCTCTCTCAGCGGGTCCGCGGCGATCACGCACATGGCGGCGTCGATGGCCGCGGCGTGTCGGCCCTCGCGCACCAGGCGTCGGCTGACTTCCTCGAGAGCATGCAGCAATCGCTGCCGAACACGCTCGCGCTCGAAGATCACCCAGTCGTCGTACCAGCCGGGCATGAGATCCACCATGTCTGCGAGCACGTCGGTCGCGTCGAGGTCTCGGGCCCCCGCTGTCCCGTCGATCAGTCGGCCCGCCCACTCACAGGCGACAACCACGTCGACGACCGTCCCGCCACGCAGCCGGAGACTGCCCTTGTCGCACTCCAGCAGATCCAATCCAGCTCCACGCAGTCGCCACAGCGCCGAGCGAAGGTTGCCGGCCGCGCGGACGTCGTCCCCGTCGGGCCAGAGCGTGCTGGCCGCCAGGCGCCGTTCCACGCGCGTCCCATTCAAGATCACGAAAACGAGGAGGCGTTTGCCGCCCTCCGGGATCTCCACCCGTCGTCCGTCGACCGTCACGTACGGCCCAGCGAAGAGATGGACGACGACGCCATGCACTGATCGAGGGATCAGGGTGTGGGGCAGCACCACGGACATGAGGTCTCCCGTCGGTATCGCCCCGCGCAGGCTAGAACCGGATCGTCACCGCACTGTCACTCACACGTGGATACACCACTGCCCTCACTCCGTAAAGGAGCCAGGAAGGTCTCCACCGCGCCGACGACCTGGTCGAGCGCGACCTCCTGCCGGACAGCAGAGGTCGACCACGTCTCGACGTCGTGCGTGCAGGTGAGGGTCACCAGCTGCGCGCCGTAGCGGTCGATCTCGACGCCAATGAGGCGCAGCGCGCAGGCTGCCGATCGGGAGCCGGCCGCCGGATCGCGCCTCACGGGCCCCGCCGGGCATGCACGGCTTGGCGGCCGGTGGTCTCCGGGCCCCGACCGGCGACCACGTGCGGTCGCGACAAAGACGCCGTGAGGTGTCGGGCTTCTTCCGGGCAACACGGGTGGACCCGGAGGGCAGGGTCGCCCGCACCCGTACCGCGCGCGGGGATCTCGCAGTTCACGCCCCCCTCCAGGAGGCCGTCACCGCGGCGTTTCCGGACGGGCGTCGGGAGGGCGCCCTCGATGCCGGCACGCTGCGCGATTCTCACGATGTCGGAAATTCAGCAGCTGCGCCGAGCGACCGTCCGACGGCGTCCCTCGAGAACGCTGTTCTACGCCAGCCTGTGCGCAAGCCAGTCATTGTTCGTCGACTTTTTCTCGCGATTTCGCATCTCCTCTTCCGAGATCCGGCCCACATGGGGCAACAGAGGCGGTGTGCATTGACGGTGGCGCTCCCCAGAACCGCCGGGAGCGAGGGCAGTAGCCGCGAGTGCGATGATGCACCACATGCGAAGAGTGACGCGAACCAATGCTCGCCAGCAAGTCACGAGGTGAGCGATGCCGTGCCTGACGTAGACGCGGTCACCGTTGCCGAGCTCGATGCAACCCCGTGTGCCGGGGCCCAGGGTTCTCCCGCTCTTCGACTTCAGAGGCTGGTGGCTCACCTCGGCCCACGTCGCCGCCTGCGCCCGGGCCGGGTGCTGTCGGCGTCGATCGGGAGACGGATGCGGTAGCTGCCGGGGTTGCGGAAGCCGTGAGCGTGGCGGGTCCTCTCGATGATGGAGTTCGTACTGCACGCCGTCGAGGGAGTACATCACGGTACCACTCGCCTCACTGTCGTCGAGGTCGTCGATGAACCGAACTGTCGTCTTCTGCGCCGTACTCCTAGTTCTGCCGGCACGGACAGGGAGTGAAAGGGCGACGCGCGTACCGATCAATGCGGCTCTTCGGATCTGCGGGTGGGTGGGTGGACCTGCTCAAGGACGACCAGCCACCGCCGACGACGCTGGGCCGGGGCTTGACCCTGCACCACGGTGCAGGGTCGACGCTGGGCACATGACCCCACCGGACACCGCTCACCCGCTCACGCCCGCCGCCCGCCGCACGGTGCGCGCCTCCGCCGGGTACGACCTCCTGACCACGGCCGGGTTCGCCCTGCCGTTCACCGCGCCGGCCCTCTTCGCCGCGCTGGGCGCCCTCCACGACGCCGCCGGCCTGCCAGGCAGCGCACCGGTACCGGAGGTGTTCACCGTGCTGTTCGCCAACTTCACGGGCAGCGTCGTGACTGTGTGGTCGCTCTACCGCCTGCTGCGTCCTTCGCGGGCGGCCGGCGCCGCCGACGTCGCCGCACGGGGCTTGTTCTCCTTCGCCATGATCGCTGCGCTCAGCCGTGGTGCCTCCCCGGTCCTGGCGGTCGTGCTCGTCCTGGAGATCGCCTGGGGCTTCGTGCAGGCGGGTGTCCTGCTCTCCACGCGGCCTCGGGCGAGCAGCGCCTCTCGCCTGCCCGTCCCTACCTCCTAGAGTCGGCGCGTGCGCACCTCCGAACTCGCCCGGGCGGCCGGGGTGGCCGTCTCCACCGTCCGGTTCTACGAGCGTCAGGGCCTACTGCCGACGCCGGCCCGCCAAGGCAACGGCTACCGCGTCTACGGCTCCGAGGACGTGCGCACCGTCCGGTTCCTGCGCCGGGGCCAGGACCTCGGCTTCACCCTTGCCGAGCTGTCCGCCTTCACCCGGCTCTCGGGTGCAGCGCGCACCAGCGGCGTGCTCGCCGCCGACGTCGCCGAGCACGCCCACCGGAAGGTGGCCCAGATCGACGAGCGCATCGCCGACCTCGTCCGCACCCGCGATGCGATCGCGCAGCTGCTCGCGGCGCAGTGCCTCGACACGAGCGCCCCCTGCCCAATCGTTGAGGCCCTGGCAGGCTGAGCGGCTGGACGCTTCGACCGGCGGCTCGGGTCCACCTGCCCACCCGCAAATCCGAAGAGCCATCAATGCAGGGATGCGCCGCTCGAGGTCGCGGAGCAGCACCCCTCAGGATGCTGCTCCGCAGAAGGAGGGATGCGTGCCTAGAAAGTCAACCGCAGAAACCGAGCCTTTGTCGGTAGCGCCAAATCGCGAGCAACAAGGGTTCAATGGATTCGCCTGGGCCGAAGCGAGAGCATCCACGCAAGAATAAACGTCAAAGCAGCGCACGGTCCGCACACCCACGGCTCAACAAATGACCCCCCACTTGCGGCTCGTACTGCTACTGCTCTTGCGCTCGCAGCAACAACGGCAGGCACGAAGACGGACCCGGCTCGAAGATGTCGCCACGAGGTGGTTTGACTGACAACTCCGAGCAGGGCACCGAAGAGACCAGCCACCGCTCCTGCGGGTACGGCCAGCAGTAAGCCCATGAAGACGTTTCCCGGCGTGGTATTCTGGTAAGATTCCAGGAGTGGTATAGCGATAAGTAGTAGCGCACCACCCGAAATGACGCCGCTCGCTGCTCCAAGAAGCAGATCCCGGCCGGGGAACCTGTGCACCCCATCGCACGGTCGCCCGACTTTGATCTCCCTCACTGCAGTCATCGAAGGGCTTGGGCAGCTCACAACAGCGGTGCCGGCTCCTCTGTAAAGATGCATCGACGCCACGATGCTCGATGTCACCGCCGAAGTCCTGTCAACTCTCCGGCGGACACCGCCTCAGGTGACGAGTCGATCATCGGCTATTGAGGTTCTTTCGGTAGCGGCGTGAGGCCACCTTTGAGGCCGGGAATCGAAGGCGCTGGGGCACGCGGGGTCTGGACGAGACGATGGAGGCGACCAAGCCCCATCCGCCGTACCCCCCGGACCCTGCGTGCTCATCTACCGTGCCAACCTCGACGTCTACTGAACACCTCCTGCTCGATGGCACCCTCATCCCCACCGACCGCATCCACGACCGAACCGGTCGACGTGACCGCTGGTACTCCGGAAAGCACCCTCAGCACGGCGGTCTGGTCCAGGTCCTCACCGATGCTGGTGGGCGGCCGTGGGGGCACCTCCCACGCCCTGGCGTGGGGGCGGGGTTTCGCCCGTGGAGCCGGGCTGCACTCATGACCTGACCTCGGCCCGCCTCCACGCCCTGCCGGCGCGCTACCGCGCAGCTCGTGGCGGTGTGCCGACGCTGGCCGACAAGGCGTACACCGGTGCCGGGGCCGGCATCCGCGTTCCCGTGCGCCGTCCCGGAGGCAGCCAGGTCCTCGACCGCAGCACGCGAGGAGGGAACTCCCACGTCAACGCTGAACGCGCCTTCGTCGAGCACGGCATCGCCCACCTCAAGACCCGCTGGCGAGCCTGCACCGGGTCAGCCTGTGCCCATGGCGCATCAGCGCGATCGTCGCCACGGCCCTGGTCTCGAGCCGACTGCGGATGCTGCGCGCCGAGGGCGCCCTGCAGGCCCGCTCGTCGCAGCCCGAGCGTGAGACGCCCAGCGCGTGGCAGGACCGCCCGATCCGGACGCCGTCAACGCGCAGCTGCGCGACCAGGCGGAAGCGGACTCCTGCGGGCACCACCTCCCCAACCGCCGCGGCGGCCCCGCGCAGGATCTCAGCCTCTTCCTCCAGGTCGCGGATGCGCTTCTTCGCCCCGGTCGGCTCGGCGCTTGCCTGGCTGCCAGCGCCATCGGCCTGGCCGCGGTCGATGAGGTCCTGTTCACGCCACCGGTACAGCTCCCCCACGCTGCGCGCGGCAGGCGCCCCCTCGACTGCGCGACGCCGAGGGAGGCGGCGAGCTCGCTCACGGTGCGGCCGGCAGCGAGCAGCGCCAGCGCCTGGTGCCGGAAGGCCGGCGGGTAGGACCTGGGCACGGGTGATCCTCTCGGGTGTTCGAGCGGGCACCGTCTCTCGACACGCGAGCCCGGAGAAGTGGGTCATGATCAACGCCCCTGAGCACCGCACCGGGGCCGTCCACGGCATCCCGGCCGGGCAGGGCGGGCAGCCTCAGGAGCAGACCTTCCGGGCCGGTCGGCAGGTACCGGGACCGGGGTCTGGCACCTGCCGCGGGGAACTCCTCGGGGTACGTCGGAGTGCAGGCGCACCCGGGGAAGGCCGCCTTCCGGCACACCCGCATCCAGAGGGTGTGAGGTCATCCCGCCGCTCCGCGGCGTGGGCCCCGCCGAGCGGGCAGACCCCCGTCGGGCGGGTGTGCCCGGCCGGTACCCTCCGGCCGGGCACACCCGGGTCGCTGCGGTGCGCTCAGATCCGCGTCTCGCACGCGTTGAGGACGTCACGTCCGCGCTCGTCGGCGAAGCGGTCGGTGCCCGCGCCGCAGACGAGGGTGTCGACGTCGCCGTCGACGTTGTCGGTGAGGGTGTCGTCACCGCTGCCCCCGTTGACCACGTCGGCGCCATCGCGGCCGAGCAGGTGGTCGGCGCCCAGGCTGCCGCTGAGCTGGTTGACGAACGCGCTGCCGACGAGGACGTCGTCGAAGCGGGTCCCCGTCACGTCCTCCACGTCGAGCCCGACGTTGTCGCGCTCACCGAGCGCGCCGTCGCCCGGGAGGTTGTCGACGTTCACCAGCACGCCGGTGGGACGGTCGAGGTAGCTGACGGAGTCCCTCCCCTCGCCGCCGGAGATGCTGTCGCCGGCGTCGGCGACGAAGCCCTGCGGGAAGTGGTCGTCACCGCTCACGCCGCGGATGCTGTCCCCGCCCGAGAGCCCTTCGATGGTGTTGCGCCGCTCGCTGCCGGTGAGGACGTCGGCTGACGGGCTGCCCACCAGGTGCTCCACGGTGGGGCGCACGTCGTCGCGGTCGCCGCTCAGCGTGCGCCCGTCGCCGCCGACGCCGTCGAGGGAGACGGTCACCCCGGTGCTGGCGGTGCGGTAGTCCATCCGGTCACCGCTGCCCGCCCCGCCCTCGTAGGTCACCGCGGACGGACCGCCGCGCACGGCGCTGCGGAAGGTGTCCTGGCCGTCGCCGCCGTCGACGGAGCCGACGACCGGCGCCGCGACCTCGAGCCGGTCGTCGAGGTCGCCCAGGTTCACGACGAACCCGGTGATGCCGGTGCCGCACCGCGCACCGCCGGACGTGACGGTGCAGCCCGAGCCGGCGGTGACGGGGACGGAGTCGGTGACGGTGAAGACGCCGCGGTCGAGGAAGACGCGGGCGTTGCTGGCGTTGCCGGTCCCGGCGTCGTAGACCACGGCGGTGCCGTTCACCACCTTGATCGTGGCGGGGGTGGCGGCGTGCGCCGGGAGGGCGGCGGACACGGGCGCGGCGAGGCCCACGAACCCCGTGAGGAGCAGGGCGGCCTTGCGGGTGCTGGTGCGGGACATCGGGGATCGCCTTCCGGGAGGTGGTCTGGAGAGGTTCGCGGCCTCTGCGGGGCCGTCGGGGACGACTGTGGCGGGCTGCGCTCCCACGGCGCTCCCACGGCGCTCCCACGGCGCTCCCACGGCGCTCCCACGTCCCGTCCGCCTGCCCGGTGGGACGTCCTCGCCGGGCTCCACGGGTTCCTCGGGAGGGACCTCAGCGCCCCCCGCTGCCCGCGCCGGTGAGGAACCCGGCGACCGTCGCGACGACCTCCGCGTCGCCCAGCCGGCCGCCGCGGGCGTGCAGCTCGGCGAGCCGCCCGGGACCCAGGCGCGCCGTCAGCACCTGCCCGGCCCGCCGCATCCGCTCCGCGTCCGCCCCGTAGGTGGGTGCCGTCGCCTGCCGGGCAGTGAGCGCCCCGTGGACCAGCGCGGCGTCCCCGGGGCGGTCCAGGCGCAGCAGGAGGTCGACGACGTTGCGCAGCGCCGTCCACTGGTGCGTCCAGTCCCCCAGCCGGCTCCAGTGCTCCACGACCTCGCGGAACAGGTGCACCGCCTCCGCGGGATCGCCGTGGCGGCTGTGCAACGAGGCGGCCGAGGTCAGGGCGACCCCGGTGAGGTAGCGGTCCTCGTGGACCCGGGACGCGTCGATCGCCGTGCGCAGGTACCGGGCGGCCCGGTCCGGGTCCGCGTCCAGGAGCACCTCCCCCGCCACGTAGGTGGCCCAGGCCAGCAGTGCCGGTTCCCCGAACCGCTCGCAGTCCGCGAGCAGCTCCCGGGCGCACAGCTCGGCCCGCTCCTGCTCCCCCCGGTACAGCGCGGTCAGCGGCAGGAGGACCGCGACGATGCGCGCCTCCGGGACCGCCGGGTGCAGCGCCTGCACGTGCCGCACCGCCTCCTCGGCGTCGTCCAGGCGGCCCTCGAACAGGGCGACCTCGCTCAGCAGGTGGTGCAGCTGAGCCTCCACCCCCGCGTCGTCGACGACCGCGAGCCCGGCCTCGGCGAGGGCGCGCGCTCGCACCAGGTCCCCGGCGAACCGCGCGCCGGATCCCGCGACCCCGTGAACCGCCGCCAGGCCCGGCACCACCGCCGAGCCCGGCACCGCCGCGGGCCCGGGCTGCGCGGCGACCTGCAGGACCCGCTCAGCCCACTGCGGGACCTCCGCGGGCACCCGGTGCTCGACGTAGGAGCTGAAGGAACCCACGAGCCGCACCGCGAGGGCCAGGTCGTGCTCGAGCCCGAAGGTGACGGCGGCCCGGGCCTCGTCGAGGACGGCCCCGAGGCGGTCGACGGCCGCGACGTGCCCGGGCCCGTAGCGCTGCCGCGCGGCCTGCTCCGCCACGGCGGCGTACAGCTCGGCGTGCGCGTGCTGGACCCGCAGTGCCACGCCGCGACGGAGGAGGTTCTCCCGGCCGTACGCGCGCAGCGTCTCCAGCAACCCGTAGCGGGTGCCGTCGCCGCTGTCGAGGAGCACCACCATCGAGCGGTCCACCAGCGATGCCAGCACCTCGGCGACGCTGCCGCCGCTCGTCACGGTCCCGGCCACGTCGGGCAGCTCCTCGACGAGCAGCTCGGCGTCACCGAGGGGGAAGGCGCCGGCGAAGGCGCAGAGGACGTCGAAGAGCGCCCGCGAGCGTTCGTCGAGCAGGTCGTAGGACCAGTCCACCACCGCGTGCAGGGTCCGGTGGCGCTCTCCCGCGCCGCGGGGCCCACCGCGCAGGAGGCGGAAGCGCCACGACAGCCGGGAGAGCAGGTCCGCCGGGCGCAGCGCGTTCATCCGCGCGGCGGCCAGCTCGATGGCCAGGGGCAGCCCGTCCAGGCGCCGGCACAGCTCGGCGACGTCGGCGGCGTTGCTGTCGTCGACCGCGAACGTGCGGCAGCGCTGCCGCGCGCGGCGGTCGAAGAGCTGCACGGCCGGGGAGCGCAGGACGTCCCGGGCGCTCGTGGCCGACGCCGCCGGCGGTGGCAGCGGTGAGACCGCCCAGATCCGCTCACCGGCCACCTCCAGCGGGCAGCGGCTCGTCGCGAGCACGGCGACGCCGGCGCAGGCGGCGGTGACGGCCCCGGCCAGCGCCGCCGCCTCCTCGACGAGGTGCTCGCAGTTGTCGAGCACGACCAGCGCGCTGAGCGGGCGCAGGTGCTCCACGAGCCGCTCCAGCGAGCCCGCGCCCTGCCGGGGCTGCAGCTGCAGCGCGGTGACGGCGGCGGGTGCGAGGTCCTCGGGCGCGGAGACCGCCGCGAGCTCCACCACGACCGCGCCGTCGCGGAACGCCCCGCCGCAGCGCGCCACCACCTGCTGCGCCAGGCTCGTCTTGCCCACTCCGCCGGGACCGGTGAGGGTCACCAGCGCACCGGGGCGCACGGCGGCGCCCAGCTGCGCCAGCTCCTGCTCCCGCCCCAGCAGCGGACCGCCCACCGGCACCGCTGCCGGTGGTGCCGGCCGGGCCGGGACGGGGCCTGGTGCACCCGCGCCGCCCGGCGCCCCGTCGGGCGGGTCCGCGCCGCCCGGCACCTCGCCGGGCGGCGCGCCCGGCGGTCCCCGGGTCAGCGAGGGGTCCTGGCGCAGCACCGCGGCCTCCAGCGCCACCATCGCGGCCGAGGGGTCCAGCCCCAGCTCCTCCTGCAGCCGATCGCGGTACAGCCGGGCCACACCCAGCGCGTCCGCGTGCCGTCCGGCGCGGTAGTGCGCCAGCACCAGCTGCCGGTGCGGCCGCTCGCGCAGCGGCTCGGCGAGGACCACCGACTCCAGAGCGGCGGTCACCGCGTGGTGGAGCCCCAGCAGCAGCGCCGCCTCCGCACGCTCGTCCGCGGCGTTGCGGCGCGCCTCCTCCAACCGCGCGACCTCCGGACGGGCGAAGTCGTCGTCGGCGAACTCGGCGTAGGCACCGCCCCGCCACAGCGCCAGGGCCTCGTCGAGCAGGAGCAGCGCCCGCTGCGGGCACGCGGTCGACTCCCGCCCGGCGGCCCCGACGAGGTCGTCGAAGCGGGTGGCGTCCCACACGTCCCGCTCGACGGCGAGGAGGTAGCCGGGTGGTCGGTGCAGCAGCTCCACGCCGGGGCCCGCGCCCCGCAGCCTGGCCCGCAGCCGGGAGACGAGGTTGTGCAGTGCGGCCTCGCAGCGCTCCGGGGAGGCGCCCTCGCCCCAGACGACGTCCACGAGCCGGTCCACCGGCACCACGGAGCCGGCGCGGGTCAACAGCACGGCCAACAGCCGTCGGAGCCGTGGGGGCAGCGTGTCGGCGGGTCCCGCGCCGGTCACCTCCACCGGCCCCAGGACGCGGACCGCTGGAGGTGGCCCTGCCGGCCCGTGAGCGTCGGTGCTCACCGTCACCTCCGCAGCAGCTAGAGGAGCTCCCGCTCGCGCGGGAGGACACGAGCACAGGGTAGGACTGCGCGGTGGCCCGCGGGGAGGGGCGCACCCCACCGATCGGAGCGCGGTGGTCGCGACCTCGTCCTCACCGCGGGCGGGGCGGGCCCCGCGGGGTCCGTCAGGGCCCCGTCGGGTGCGGGGCCTCGACCGCGGGGCCTCGGGTGCGGGGCCTCAGGTGCGGGGCCTCAGGTGCGGGGCCTCAGGTGCGGGGCAGGGTGAAGGTGGCCACCAGCTCGTTCAGCTCCGCCGCCGTGCGCGAGACCTCCTCGGCCGTCGACGCGGTGTGGGTGGCCCCCGAGGTCGTCTGGTCGGCCGAGGCGGCGATGCCGGAGATGTTGGAGGCGATCTCCTGGCTGCCGGTGGAGACCTCGGTGACGTTGCGCACCATCTCGCTGGTCGTGGCGGACTGCTCCTCCACCGCCGCCGCGATGGTGGCCTGCAGCCCGTCGATGCGGGCGATGACCTCGGTGATCTCGGTGATCGCCGCCGCCGCCGAGGCCGCGTCGGTCTGGGTGGCGGCCACCCGTCCCACGATCTCCTCGGTGGCCCGGGCGGTCTGCTGGGCCAGCTCCTTGACCTCCCCGGCCACCACCGCGAAGCCCTTGCCCATCTCCCCGGCCCGGGCCGCTTCGATGGTGGCGTTCAGCGCCAGCAGGTTGGTCTGCTCGGCGATGGAGGTGATCAGCTTGACCACGTCGCCGATCTCGCGGGAGGAGGCGCTCAGGCGCTCCAGCGTCTCCCCGGCCGCGGAGGCGGCCGCGACGGCGTTGGCGGCGGTGGAGGAGGCCTCGGCGGTGGAGGTGGCGATCTCGCGGATGGCGGAGCTCATCTGGTCGCTGGCGGCGGCCACGGTGCCGATGTTGGCGGAGATCTCCTCGGTGGCCGCGGAGACCACCTGCGCCTGGGTGGCGGCCTCCTCCGCGCCGGAGGACAGCTGGGTGGCCACGCTGGTCAGCTCCTCGGAGGAGGCGGCCAGGGTGGTCGCTCCGCCGGCGATGCGGCGCACGGTGGCGGTGAGGCGTTCCAGGGTGGCGTCCACCGCGGCGGCCAGGCGCCCGACCTCGTCGCGGGTGGCGATGCCCACGCGCTGGTCCAGGCGGCCTTCGGCCAGGCCCTGCACCACGCTCAGGGTCTTGGCCAGGGGGCCGGCGATGGAACGGGCCACGGCGACGGCCACGGCGACGGCGGCGGCCAGGGCGACGGCACCGATGACCAGCAGCAGGGTGACGGCGCCGTGGTAGTCGGCGGAGCCCTGCGCGGCCAGGTCCTTGGCGGCCTGCTGCTCGGTGGCGCTGAGCGCGTCCAGCTGGGCGTTCAGCTCCTTCACGACGGGCGTGGAGCTGGCGTCGCGCTCGGCGTAGAAGCCGACGGTGTCGTTGGCCTCGGCCAGCGGGATGAGCTTCTCGCGGGCGGTGCGGTACCGGCCCATGAGGGCCTCGGCCTCGGCGCGCTCGGCCTCGCCGGCGGCCGGGTCGGTGTCCAGGTAGGCCTTCCACGCCTCGTCGTAGACGTCGTCGTGGGCGGCCATGTCCGTCAGCGCAGCCTGCGTGGCGGTGGCGTCGGGGGCCAGGGCGGCGTTGAGCAGGTCGAAGCGGATGGTGGAGAAGTCCTCCTTGACCTCGGCGATGCTCTGCACCGAGGCGATGCCGTCGGTGGACACGCTGTCCAGGTTGGCCTGCGAGCCCCCCAGGCGGTCGATGCCGAGGGCGACCACGGCGGCCAGCAGCAGGCACACGACGCCGAAACCGGCGAAGAGCTTCGAAGCGACGTTCAGATCGCGCAGTCGGTTCACGAGGGTGCCTCTCGGGCAGGTGGTGCGGCATCGAGCGCACGCGCGGCGTCGTTGCTGGACGACGCGGGTGAGCGGGGTCGTCCACTCGATCGGCCGCGCAGGTGACCACTTGAGCTCTGCAACCGCTCGTGCCCGAGCGCACGGGCGTGCGAGCCGTCCAGCGACCTGCGGGCCGGCAGGGCAGCGCACCGCTCACCACGGCGCCGTCGCACCGCTCGCTCGTGCCGCGCGCACCTCCGCCCGCACCCTCCCGACGCCAGCACGGCGGGCCTCACGCGCCCTGCACGCCGGTCCTCGATCCACCGCAGCGATCAGTTCCAGCTGCTACTACGGTCCACAGGTCGTGGACACCAGCCCCGCTGAGGACTTCCGCGCCGTCGCCGGCCACTTCGGCGACCTCGTCGCCGCCACGCCGGCCGAGCGCTGGAACGACCCGTCTCCCGTCGCGGACTGGACCGCGCGGGACGTCGTCGGCCACCTCGTCGAGTGGCTCCCACCCCTGCTGAAGCAGGGAGCCGGCATCGAGCTGGGTCCCTTCCCCCCGGTCGAGCGCGATCCCCTCGCCACCTGGCAGGCCTTCACCGAGCAGGTCCAGGACCTCCTCGACGACCCGGCCACGGCGTCCAAGGTCCTGAGCGACCCCCACCTCGGCCAGGTCCCCGTTCCTCAGGCGGTGGCGCGGTTCTTCACCAACGACGTCTTCCAGCACACCTGGGACCTGGCTCGGGCCACCGGCCAGGAGCACGGCATGGACCCCCAGCGGTGCCTGCAGCTGGTGGCGGGCATGGAGCCGATCGAGGACCTGCTGCGCAGCAGCGGCCAGTACGGCCCCCGCCGGCCGGTGGCCGACGACGCCGACCCGGCGTCCAGGCTGGCCGCCTTCACCGGCCGCGACCCGCAGTGGCGCCCTCACCGTTGACAACTCGCCGCACCGCCAGCACGCCGCACCACTGCTGCGCGCGTCCGCACGGTCACGGCGCCCTGCGGGCGCGATCCCGGTCGGCCGGCGAGGTCACCACCTCGTCGCGAGGTCGTCGACGCGCGTGCGCCGGCTGCCTCAGGGGCCCGTGCCGGTGTTCGCGTGCAGGCACCGCCGCACGTGGGCCAGACCGTCACCGGGGTGGCGCGCGGCGAGGTCGTCGAGCATGAACCGGCAGGCCCACGCCCGTGCCGGCGCCGGCAGGGCCTCGAACCCGGCGGCATCGGACCACCCCTGCACCATCGCAGCCACGCGCGGCTCGTCGCGCCGGGCCAGCACCGCCGGGTCCAGCGTCAAGATCGACCACGTGCGGGCACGGTCCAGCACCGCAGGCCCGACGGCCGTGTTGGCCCAGTCCACGACGCCGCTGACCTCGCCGGCATCGTCCACGAGCACGTTCAGCGGGTGCAGGTCCAGGTGCAGCAGGCTGTCGGCACCGGCCAGACCTCGCTGCCTCGCCGCCCGGGCGAGCGCGGAGTTGGGCGCATCGGCCACGACGGGCGCGGGCGCCACCACGGCCAGGGCCAGCTGCACAGCCCCGCACGCCTCGCCCCGGCGACGCACCTGCCGCGACGACAGACCCCTCACGTCCCCGGCGGGACGCCCCGGCAGCCGGGTCAGCAGCGACGCGGCGCGGGCCCGCCCCTGCGCATCGACGTACCGGGCCCGCTGCAGCACCTGCGGAACAGGCACCACGCCCGCGGCGGCAGCCATGGCCGCCCTCTCCCGATCCAGCACGTCCGGATCGCCGATGCGCAGGACGTGCTCGCCGCACGCCCAGGTCTGACCGCTGGTCCCACCCATCGCCGCCAGCGGCTCGTGCGCCAGCCCCAGGGCGGCAACAGCCCGACGCACCGCCGCAGAGGGCTCGAACCGGTCCGTCCCGAACCCGGTGGAGGCGCCTGGCGTCACGGAGTCGAGTGTGCCGCGCCGTGCGTGACGGCACGAGCCCCTGACCTCCGCGCACGGCGCGATGTGCGTGCTCGCGCCGACGAGCCGGTCCCTTCCGCCGCCGGCGACCGCTCACCACCGTCACGGCACGACGGTCGAGGTGGTGGCCCTGTACGGCCAACCGGCGGACCCGGCCGACCGGGAGCAGCGCTGCACCCGCGAGCACGTGCCCCTGGCAGCGGCGCTGCGGGGACTGCGCGCGCGGCGGGCCGCCAAGGTCCACAGCGCGGCGGACGGCTCCGCCTCGCCCTGCTGCTTCGTCGGGGAACTCCTCTTCGACGACCTCGACGCGGTGCGGACCGCGCTCAGCTCCCCCCGGGGGCGCGCAGCATCGAGCGACTTCGCCGAGCCCGCCCCACCCGGATCACTGCTGCTGGTCGCGCAGGAGGTGCTCGACCGCACCTCCTGACGACCCCGTGCAGCTCCTCCGGGCCCGACCGCAGCATGGTCGTGGCCCGGCGGGCGCCGCGGAGCACGGGTGAGTGGTCCTGGCCCGGACCGTGGCCGCTGCGGTCCTGCCGGTGCGGGGTCGCACCCCCGGCGGGCCGGTCGCTGGGCGTGGTCCTGGCTGACGGGCACCCGGCCCGGGTGCGCCGGCCCTCGTGCTGCTGTCCGGCCCCAGCCCGGCGGTGCCCCCGGTCGGCGCGCGGCTCACCCGGGACGGTCGTCCGCTGCGGGACGCCTCACGATGGCACCGCGGTCGACCACGCCGGCGCCCGCGTCGACGCGGGCGCCGGTGAGGTCCGTCCCGTTGACGTCGGCCCGCTCGAGCCGCGCGTCGAGCAGGTCGGCACCCACCAGGTGCGCTGCGGTGAGGTTGGCTCCCCGCAGATCCGCCCCGCGGAAGGTCGCACCGTTGGCGCGGACGGCGAACAGCACGGCTCCGTGCAGGTCCGCCCCCGTCAGGTCCGCTCCGTCCAAGCACGCGTGGCTGAGGTCCAGACCGGCCAGACCGAGCCCGGACAGGTCCTCACCGGAGAGGTCGGCCCCGTTGAGCGACGGGGAACCGGCCGCCAGGGCCGTCTCCAGCGCACGGCGGCTCCACCTCATCACGGCACCCTCCCGCCCGGGCTCGGTCACCGCTCACGCGTACAGCGGTGCGGTCACGAAGTACCGCTTGCGGTAGCCCCCTTCGAACTCCATCTCCACGGCCTCGCGGGCGACCAGCACGGCAGTCGACCCCTGGATGTCGTAGCCGATCTCGCTGGAACCCGGGACGACGCTGTAGCCGATCGGCGCGGTGCCGCGCAGCATCAGCGCGCGCAGCGTGCGGTCGAGACCGCGGGCCAGGGCCGCGGCGGGATCGGCGGGTCCGTCGTCCACCGCCCTCCCGCTCGCGGTGGGTGCCGGCGTCGCGCTCTGCGGGTGCTCCGAGAGCCCCTCCACCAGCCTCGTGTTCTGCTCGATGGTGGTGACCGTGCCGTCGTTGTCGACGGTCACCCGGACCGCTCCCGCCGAGGGCGTGATGATCGGCAGCCCGCTCACGAACTGCCGGAACTGCACCATGGTCGCCGTCACGAACGGGCCCTCGCGCGTGCCGTCGCCGGTGTCCGTGCCACCGGCCTCGGTGATCTCCACGACGCGGTCCACGACGAGCGGGCCGTCGGCGTCGAGGCCGTAGACGCCGACGGCGTCCTGCGCGGCCCTCAGCACCTCCTGCCGGCCGAGCTGCCGGTGGTTGCCGCGGTTGGGCTCGGCCAGCTGGGCGGAGAGCGTCCCGTCGTCGCGGACGTGGACCCGTCGCCCGTCCGCCTGCAGGTTCACACCTGCGCCGTAGCGCGTGGATCGCGTCGCACCCAGTCCGAACCGCTGCCCGAGGGAGGACAGCGACCGGCTGCCGGCGCGGGCCAGCACCGGGATCTGCGGCTGCGAGGGCACCACGTGGATGGCGGCGCGGACGGAGCTGGCCTGGACGTTGTACCAGGCCCACCACCACCAGGCCCTGCTGGCCTGGGCCCACTGAAAGTTGCGCTCGTTCCACAAGCGGTCCTGGGCCTCCTCCTTGGTGGCGCCGTTGGCGCTCACGCTGGGCGCCTGGTCGTGCGCCAGGTCCCAACTGGCCTGCAACCACGACGCGCTGAGCGACTTGCCGCTGTTCCAGTGCTCACCGAACTTCCTCCCGTAGTCCGGGAAGTCCCAGCTGATCGTCTCGAAGCCGAAGATCATCCGGAGCCCCTGGTTGGCGGTCGACCAGGTCCGGCTCGGGGAGTGCCCACCCAGGACCCGCAGCGACTCGCAGGTGGACCAGAAGACGTACCGGGCCCGCTCATCGCCCAGCCGCATCTGCTCCGACGTCACCGTGCAGTCGTCGCCGGCCCAGGGGGCGCCCAGCGGGACGAAGAACACGCCGTCGGCCGCCATGCCGCCGTGTCCGCTGTGCCAGGCGCACAGGACGGCGTCCATCCCGTACGTGTCCTGCCAGTTGTCGTGCGGCTCGGTGTAGGCCCAGATCTTCACGCCTCCGTCCCGGTAGCGGAAGTTGGACGGGTACCACCTTCCGAGCCACTCGCTGAAGCCGTCCGCGTCCTCGTGGGTGTGGCTGAGCGGCCCGGCGCTGCAGAACGTCTCGATGCTGAGCGCCCCGTGCACGTTGGCCGCGCGGGACTTGGCGGTGGCCTGCCCGGCCGTCACCTCCACCGGTGAGTCGAGGGTCTCGGCGCCGGGTGCGGGGTGCTCGGTGACCGGGGCCTCGACCGCGGCCTCGTCCGATTCGATCTGGGTCATCTCACGTCTCCTCGTCGTCGTCTGATCGTCGTCTGATCGCTGTCTGTTCGCTGTCAGGTCGCACGACCTGCTCTGGCTCGTGCGACCCGTGCCTGGTCGAGCGGTCCGCCTGCTCGCGCGCGCCGTCCCCGGACCGCGCGCTCAGCTCGCTCGAGGTGCCGCTGGAGGTCCCTGGACCCGGCACAGGACGCTGCGGCTCGTCGACGGTCCGAAGGGGTCCCCGGAGACGACGTCGACTCGGGATTCACCGGGTGCTGATGCCTTGAGCAAGACGGTGTTCGGCACGCCGAGCGGGGTGAGCACCGAGCCGTCCGCGCCCACGACGCTGTCGATGAGGATGCCCACGACCTCCACGCTGGAACCCGATCGCAGCAGCACCCCCGTGGCGTTGAAGCGGACCACGTCGCCGACGGTGAGCACCAGCTCAGCCGGCACGCCGTCGTGGTCGGGGTCGATGTCGATCAGGCGGCTCACCCGTCAGCTCCTTCCCGGCACGCTCCGGTTCGCCCCTCGCGTGATCACACCCCCGCGAACGCGGGGTCCTCGGACTCGCTCCACTCGGGCACGGCCGTGCCCGAGGACGAGGGAGCGTCCAGGGACTCGTCCGGCGACCGGAGGGTGCGGGGGTAGATCAGCCCGGCGAAGGCGGAGTCCGTCTGGTTGATGTCCATGCCCCCGGGGATCGGCCGCCCGTCCCTGGTGATGTCGCCGGGCAGCTGGTAGCACATGATGGAGTCCTGGTCGGGTTCGGTACCGATGATCGAACGGGAGTCCAGGGGGGTCAGCACCTGCTGGTCGACCATCTGCTGCGACCACCCCTGCGTCTGGAGGAAGTAGGCGTAGGCCTTCTGCGGGTCGATGCGTTCGACCAGCGCCTTGCGCATGTGCTCGTGCGGGAAACCCAGGGTGTGCCCGGCTTCGTGACGCACGACCCTCCGGAACTCGCTCTCGGGGTGGTTCATGGTGAAGCCTTGCAGGTTCATGGTGGGCCGGTTGGCGGGGATCAGCCGGATGTCGGTACCCAGGTAGGACCAGTACCCTCCCGGCCCGCGCGAGATGCGCACCTCGCCGGTGCCGGACGTGGCGGCGAACGTGATGCCGCACGCGTGCGACCAGGCGTTGAGGTGGCTGATGATCCGTGTGCGCAGGTCCGCCGGGGTCCGCTCGAGGAAGCTGACCGACAGCGACTTGGGCAGCGGGCCCCAGTACTTGGCGGTGGTGAGCGTCAGGCGCAGCGGTGCGTCCACCGCCGCGTCGTCCTGGAACTGGTGCAGGGGTGCGTTGACCGGGTTGATCCGGGTCGCCACCTCAGCGGCTCGTTCCTGCAGCCGGGCCGGCAGGGGCATGATGCGGCACCCGGCGCTGACGTCGCGCGCAGGAGCGCTGAACACGCCTGAGGTGCCGTCCATCGAGGTGCCGTCCGTCGAGGTGCCGTCCATCGAGGTGCCGTCCAGTCCGCCACCGGGTGCGACCGCGGCCTCGCCGTCGAGGAACCGCGCGGTGATGCGCCCGATCTCGCGGAAGGCTCGGACGCAGCTCTCGTCGTTGGTGCTCACAGTTCCTGCTCCATCCACTGGTGTGTTCCTGGTCGGTTGCTTGCCTCGAGCGGGTCGGGTGCGCAGCGCTGCCCCCGGCGGCGCTGACGCTGCGGCCGGCGGGACGGCCGGGCCGGCCCGGGCCGGCAGGTCCTCGGCGTCACGGGGACGTCCGTGGTGGCGCACGCCGTGCTCCCCCCGCCCGCCCGGCAGCTGGCCGTGGGGCGGTCGGTGTCGATGCCCGGGACCACTGTCGCGGACACCGTCGTCGGTGTCGGCGACCCCCGATGCTGCCCCGACGGGATCGGCCGCGGTGGGTGGCACAAGTGCCCATCGCGCCACGGACACCGCCTCGTCGAGGGGCAGCTGCCCGAGCCGCTGCGCTCGCAGCACGGCCGTCAGCCCGTCCCGGGCGTCCAGCTTGCCGTGGAGGTTGCCGACGTGCTCGAGCACGGTGCGCGGTGAGCAGCCGAGACGGCGGGCGGCTGCCAGGCCGGTCGACCGCCCGCGGCGCGCTGGGCGGTCATGGGCTCCAGCAGGTCGGTGCCGTGGGGGACCACCTGCGTGGCGCCGGCGCTCCACGCGGTGCGCTGCAGGGCGGCTCCCGGCGCTTGCAGCTGCTGCCCGAGGACCGCCATGACGTGCTCGGCCGGGAAGCGCGCCACCTCGAGCCTGTCCAGGACGTCGATGGCGAAGTCCTGCAGGTCGCCCGCGACAGGGACCATCCGTCCCCCCAGCGCGAGCTCACGTCCCGTGCGCCACCGGCACGACCGTTCCCCCGGTGCCGCCGAGCACAGCTGTTCCCCCGTGACGCGCTCGCGGTCACGAGCGCAGGCAGCCACGGCCGCGTCAACGAACCGGACCCGCAGGCCGCCGCCGGGAGCGCTGCGACCCGCACCCCGGCGCTCAGCGGCCGGCGGTGACCAGCAGTCGACGAAGTCCTCGTTCCACCGCTCCCCCTCCTGGGTGTCGCACGTCTGGGTGCCGCACGTCTCGGTGCCGTCCCTGGATCGACCAGCCGGTCCGGTGCCGGTGGCTGGAACGTTCCCGCGTCAGGTGCTCACTGGAGAAGAGCCGATCGGCGGGCACGTGATACCGCGGTGCTGGGCACCGCCCAGCTCCCGCCCCCACCGCTGGTGCCACCGGGCGACGCGGGCGTGCTCGTCCGGGAGCTTCACAGGCACTGCACGGACGCGCCGTGGAACGTCGCGCTCAGGGGGGCCCGGAGCGGGTCGCCCTCGGGCGGCTGGGACGTGTTGACGACCACCAGCCCGGCCCAGGTGTCACCGTCGAGACCCGCCTTGCCGGTCAGCGCGTTCCACCGCTCGGCTCCCGCGCTCCTCCACCAGGCGGTGACGGCACTGCCTCGGCGGTCCAGGCGCAGCTCCACGCTCGTGGCCGTGGTGGGCACCGGGTCCTCACCGGGGAACGGGGCGTGCAGCTTGACGTAGCGACCACCGGCCATGAACTCGAAGGCCACCCCGGCGCCTCGGCCGTACCCGCGCTCGAGGCGCACGTAGTTGGCCGCGTCCCGGTACAGCAGCAGACCCGCCCCCTGGTAGCTGTGGTCGGCGGCCACGGTCAGCGAGGCCCTGAAGGAGAAGTCGCCCCGGACCTCGTGGGCCAGCCACGGCGCGGTCACCGCCCCCTGCAGGTCGGCGCGCACGTCGGCGCCGTCCTCGGCCACGACCTGCACGCCGTCCGCCACGGGAACGGGTGCGGCTGCGTTGCGCGCTGCCCACGCCGGCTGCTGCGGGTCGGTGAAGTCGCTGCTGACGGCGCCGCAGCCGGCGCCCGGGGAGTCGGTGGACGTGGCGCTCGCCGTCCCGGTGCCCTGCGTCGCGGCGCCGTCCCCCGGCCGCTCGCGGCCGAGCACGATGCCGAGCAGGGTCATGACGCCCCCCACCACCGCGACCACGACGCCCACGAGCAGCGGGTGCTCCCAGACGCTCCGCCGCGACGTCCGGGGCTCAGGTGCCGGTCCCACGTTCCTCCACCCCCCTTCGCGGTGCGGCCGGTGGTCGTGCACGACGCGGCGCAGCAGCCGTGGCGCAGCAGCCGCTTCGGCCAGGTTCTCCTCCGCCACGTGGATCCGGATGACGGTGCGGTGCGAGCACTCCCGCAGCACGTCCACGGCCAGCGCCGCGAGGGCGACCTCGAGGACCAGGCCTCGCTCCCCGCGGGCGACGAGCTGGTCGGCGAGGCGCTCGAGCACGTGCAGGCGCAGCGGCGTCCGCGGGAACGTCCGCGGGAACGCGTCGGGCGGCGAGCTGCGCCGCAGCTGGGTCCGGCGCCAGCGGGCTGCGACGCAGCAGGCCGTGGGCGTCCACCCGCACGGCGGGGTCGAGCTCGAGGCTGCCGCCGGGGCAGCGGACGGGGCTGGCGACCCCCTGGTCGCCGCGCCGGATCCCCGTGCGCGGGCCGGCCAGCGCCCGCTGCTCCGGGGTTTCGCACCACAGCACCCCGGCGACGCTGCCCGGTGGGTGGGTGTTGCGCACGGCCGGTCGCATGCGTGCCTCCGAGCTCCGTGGGTCCTCGCTCCCCGTGAAGCAGACCACTACCGGCACCGGGAGACAACGGGCCGCCGAGCGCGTGACACGTCGTTGCCGGCGCGTTGACGGCCTCGCCCCACCCTGATCGCCGTGGCCGGCAGCTTGCCGGGCAGTCCTCGGACGCTGCGCGGGGCGATCGTCGCGGTGGGCCCCCGCAGCCTGCCGTCGCGCCCGGTCGTCGTCCAGTGCAACCCCGACGAGGTGACGCGCACCGTCCCCCCGCGCGCCGCACCGGCCCAGCAGCAGAGCGCTCCGGTCGGCGCGCACCGGATCCGGGGCGCGCCGACCGGGACGGGTCGTCGACGGTGGAGGTCGACGCGACCGACCAGCTCGAGACGGGCGACCCCGTGGCGTCCGTCACGGGCATCGCGGGGCCGGGACGCGGCGCAGTTCTTCGGCGAGCACGGGGGCACGGTGGTGGCCGACGTCGACCCCCTGCTCCCGCATCGCGTCCAGGTCTCCGTGCCGGACGTCCTGGGGCAGGGGCGGCTGAGCTGGGCGGGCCCTGCGTGCCCTCCACCGGGGACGGCGTCGGGCGGTCCACCGCGCCACCCGTGGGCGCCGGCACCCGGGTGCAGTTCGAGGCCGGCGATCCGGATCCCCCGATCCTGGCCGGTGGCAGGTGGAGCGCCGGGCAGCCGCCGGTGCCCGGCCGGCCCGAGGTCAAGGTGCTGGAGACGGACTGCGTGACGATCACGCTCAGCGACCTGCCCGGCGACGGCGGCCCGGTGGTCGAGGTGGGCCCCTCCGCCGTCGCCGGGCAGGTCGCTGAGCGTGATCGTCACGCAGTCCGTC
>NZ_JAAALM010000109.1 GCF_009906395.1 Kineococcus indalonis | reverse complement strand
CGTGCGCCGGGCGCGCCCCACCGGGCCCGCCGGCCACCCCGCCACCGGGCCCGCCGTCCACCGCCGCCACCGCGTCCTCCCCGTTCCCGCGCTCCCCGACGGCGAGGGCCGGCGGCGTCCGCGATACTAGGAGGACGCGTCCGGCGGCCCGCTGCGCCGGAGGAGGAGGACACCCGTGACCTACGTCATCGCCCAGCCCTGCGTGGACGTCAAGGACAAGGCCTGCATCGAGGAGTGCCCTGTCGACTGCATCTACGAGGGCAAGCGCTCGCTGTACATCCACCCCGACGAGTGCGTGGACTGCGGCGCCTGCGAGCCGGTGTGCCCGGTGGAGGCCATCTACTACGAGGACGACGTGCCCGAGCAGTGGTCGGCGTTCACCGCGGCCAACGTGGAGTTCTTCGACGCCGTCGGCTCGCCCGGCGGCGCGGCGAAGATGGGCCTGATCGAGGCCGACCACGCCGTGGTCAGCGCGCTGCCCCCGCAGGGCGGGGAGCACTGAGCGCCCCGCCGGCCGCCCGCCGCGCCCGCGGCGCGGCGCTGCCGGACTTCCCGTGGGACTCGCTGGCCGGCGCCAAGGCGCTGGCGGCGAGCCACCCCGGCGGCATCGTCGACCTCTCCGTGGGCACCCCGGTCGACCCGACCCCGCAGGTCGTGGCCGACGCGCTGCGCGCCGCGGCCGACGCCCCCGGCTACCCGCAGACGTGGGGCACCCCCGCCCTGCGGGAGGCGGTGGCGGCCTGGTTCGCCCGCCGGCGCGGCGTGCCGGGCCTGGACCCCGACGGCGTCCTGCCCACCGTGGGCTCCAAGGAGCTCGTGGCCTGGCTGCCGTTCCTGCTCGGCCTGGGTCCCGGCGACGCCGTGGCCCACCCGGCGGTGGCCTACCCCACCTACGACGTCGGCGCCCGCCTGGCGGGCGCCGAGCCCGTGCCCGTCGACCTCGACGGCGCGGGCGTGGAGGCGCTGGAGCAGGCGCGCCGCGCCGGCCACCGCGTGCGGCTGCTGTGGCTGAACTCCCCGTCCAACCCCACCGGCGCGGTCCTGGGGGTCGCCGAGCTGACCCGCCTGGTGGCCTGGGCCCGCGAGCACGGCGCGCTCGTGGCCAGCGACGAGTGCTACGCCGAGCTGGGCTGGGACGCCGACCACGACGCCTCGCGCGGCGGGCTGGTGCCCTCCGTGCTGGACCCGCGCGTCACCGGCGGCGACACCACCGGGTTGCTGGCGGTGTACTCCACCTCCAAGCAGTCCAACCTCGCCGGGTACCGGGCGGCCTTCGCCGCCGGCGACCCCGCCCTGGTGCGCGAGCTGCTGGAGGTGCGCAAGCACGCCGGGATGATCGTGCCGTGGCCGGTGCAGGCCGCCCTGGCCGCGGCGCTGGCCGACGACGCCCACGTCGACGCCCAGCGCGAGCGCTACCGCGCCCGCCGCGAGGTGCTGCGCACCGCGCTGGAGGGCGCCGGCTTCCGCGTCGACGCCTCCGGCGCGGGGCTGTACCTGTGGAGCACGCGCGGGGAGGACTCGCTCACCACGGTGCAGGAGCTGGCCCGCCGCGGCGTGCTCGTCGCCCCGGGCAGCTTCTACGGCCCGCCCGGCGCCCGGCACGTACGGGTGGCGCTGACCACCACGGACGAGCGCGCCGCGCAGGTCCCGCAGCGCCTGGCCGACCTGGCGGCGCCCGCGGGCTGACGCGCCGGTGGACGGCGGGTGGACGGCCGGGGAGCGGCGCCCACCCGCGCCACCGGGTGTGGAGGACGTGTGACGAAGCCCTCCCGCGCGGCGGTCCCGCCCGTGTTGGGGGCGGCGCCGCCGTGCGGGTACGGTCAGCCGCATGGTGGACTCCGTGACGCTGAAGCACGCAGGTGGCGACCTCGACCTCCCGGTCACCCAGGCCACCGACGGTGCCGCCGGCTTCGGCATCTCCAGCCTGCTCAAGGAGACCGGGCTGGTCACCCTGGACGCGGGCTTCACCAACACCGCGTCCTGCACCTCCGCGATCACCTACATCGACGGCGACGCGGGCGTGCTGCGCTACCGCGGCTACCCCATCGAGCAGCTCGCGGAGAAGTCCTCGTTCATCGAGACCAGCTACCTGCTCATCTACGGCCAGCTGCCCACCGCCGAGGAGCTGACCGCCTTCACCGAGCGCATCCAGCGCCACACCCTGCTGCACGAGGACCTCAAGCGGTTCTTCGACGCCTTCCCGCGCGACGCGCACCCCATGCCGGTGCTCTCCAGCGCCGTCAGCGCGCTGTCGACCTTCTACCCCAACAGCCTCAACCCGTTCGACGTCGAGCAGGTGGAGCTGTCCACCATCCGCCTCATGGCCAAGCTGCCCACGATCGCGGCGTACGCGCACCGCAAGAGCCTGGGCCAGCCGCTGCTGTACCCGGACAACCGCCTGGGCCTGGTGGAGAACTTCACCCGCCTGTCCTTCGGCAACCCCGCCGAGTCCTACGAGCTGGACCCGGTGATGGTCAAGGCGCTGGACCAGCTGCTCGTCCTGCACGCCGACCACGAGCAGAACTGCTCCACCTCCACCGTGCGGCTCGTCGGCTCCGGCCAGGCGAACCTCTTCGCCTCCGTCTCCGCCGGCATCCACGCCCTGTCCGGGCCGCTGCACGGCGGCGCCAACTCCGCCGTGCTGGACATGCTGGAGTCCATCCGCCGCTCCGACGACGACGTGGACACCTTCATGGCGCGGGTGAAGAACAAGGAGAAGGGCGTGCGCCTGATGGGCTTCGGCCACCGGGTGTACAAGAACTACGACCCGCGCGCGGCCATCGTGAAGAAGACCGCCGACCAGGTGCTCTCCCAGCTGGGCGGGCGCGACGAGCTGCTCGACATCGCCATGCGCCTGGAGGAGATCGCGCTCTCCGACGACTACTTCATCGAGCGCAAGCTGTACCCGAACGTGGACTTCTACACCGGGCTCATCTACAAGGCGATGGGCTTCCCCACGAAGATGTTCACGGTCCTCTTCGCGCTGGGCCGCCTGCCCGGCTGGATCGCGCAGTGGCGCGAGATGATCAACGACCCCGCCACCAAGATCGGCCGCCCGCGCCAGGTGTACGTCGGCGAGGGCGCGCGCGACTACCAGGACATCTCCGGCCGCTGACGCGCCCGGCCAGAGCCCCGTCCGCACCGCGCGGGCGGGGCTCCTGCGCGCCCGGCGCCGGGCTGCGGGGGCCCGAGGCGTCAGGAGACCCGCACCCGCACGTCCCCGGCGGGCACGCCGGTGCCGGTGGCCACCCAACCGCGCCCGGAAGCCTCCCGCTCCCAGCGGTGGCCCTCCACCTCCACCTCCACGACGTCGAGGCCGGAGGCCGAGGCCACCGCCCACGCCGCCGCCGCCCACGCCAGCCGGGGGGCCTCCTCGCCCCCCAGCGACCACTGCAGGCCCTTGCCGTCGGTGCCGGGCACCACGCGCGGGTCCACCCGCACCGCCTGCACGGCCATCGCGTCGCGCAGCCGCTGCGCCCCCGGGGACGCCTCCTCGTCGGTGCCCACCTGCGCGTCCGGCTCCGCCCGGCGCAGCCGGCAGGTGAACCCCGCGGGGGTGTAGCCCGTCAGCGCCGAGGCCACCAGGCGCGCCTCCGGCTCGTGGTCGCCGTACGCCAGCGGGAAACCGCTGCGCTGCACCCGCTGCGCGGCGTCGGTCACCGGCAGGTCGCGGTAGCCGTCGACCTCCACGAGGGCGTCGTAGAACGCGTTCGTGGCGAACACCGGGTCCTGCACCTGCTGCTCGGTGCCCCACCCCTGCGAGGGGCGCTGCTGGAACAGCCCCAGCGAGTCGCGGTCACCGTGGTCGAGGTTGCGCAGCCCCGACTCCTGGATCACGGTGGCGACCCCGATGGTGGCCGCGCGCGCGGGCAGGCCCCGGCGCACCGCGACGCCCACCACCGTGGCGGCGTTGCCCGCCTGCTCGGGCGACATCGACGTGCTCTGCCCGTCGACCGTGGCCGTGCAGCGCTGGCGCACCACGGGCGCGTCGTCGTCGCGCACCAGCCACAGCGCGCCGGCGGTCAGCACCACCAGGGCCGAGCCGGCGGCCACCAGCGGGCGCAGGCGCCGCGCCCGCCGGTTGGCGGCCGCGCGGGAACGGGGGACGCGGGGCGCCCGGGGCGTGCGGGCACCGCGCGGCGTGCTGACGGGCACCGCCTCAGTTGGCGTGCAGCGCGGGGTTGAGCTCCACCTTCACGCCCCGCCGCGGCAGCGCCTCCACGGCGCCGGTGAGGGAGTTGCGGCGGAACAGCAGGCCCGAGGCGCCCGAGAGGGTGCGCGCGGCCACGGTGCTCCGCACCGCGCCCGCGCCGTCGAGCACGGAGACCTTCGTGCCGGCCGTGACGTACGTGCCGGCCTCCACCACGCAGTCGTCGCCCAGCGAGATGCCGGTGCCGGAGTTGGCGCCCAGCAGGGTGCGCTCGCCGATGCTGACGACCTCCTTGCCGCCGCCGGAGAGGGTGCCCATGATCGAGGCGCCGCCGCCGACGTCCGAGCCGTCGCCCACGGTGACCCCGGCGGAGATGCGCCCCTCCACCATCGAGGTGCCCAGCGTGCCGGCGTTGTAGTTCACGAAGCCCTCGTGCATGACGGTGGTGCCCGGCGCCAGGTGCGCGCCCAGGCGCACGCGGTCGGCGTCGGCGATGCGCACCCCGGAGGGTGTGACGTAGTCGGTCATGCGCGGGAACTTGTCGATGCCGTACACGGTCACCGGGCCGACGTTGGCGCGCAGCGCCAGGCGGGTGCGCTCGAAGTCGCCCACCGCGCACGGGCCGTGGTTGGTCCACACCACGTTGGCCAGCACCCCGAAGATGCCCGAGACGTCCAGGCCGTGCGGGGCCACCAGGCGGTGCGAGAGCAGGTGCAGGCGCAGGTAGGCGTCCGCGGCGTCCGCGGGCGGCGCGTCCAGGTCGATCTGCGTGGTCACCACGCGCTGGCGCACCCGGCGGTGCGGGTCGGAGTCCTCCAGGGAGGCCAGCTCCGCCGGCACGCCGTACGAGCTCGCCTCGCCGGAGGTGGCCGCGCCCAGCGCGGGGAACGGGTACCAGACGTCCAGGACCGCGCCGTCCTCGGCGACGGTGGCCAGGCCGTGCCCCCACGCGCGCCGGGAGGCGGCGCTGCTGCCGGACGTGCTGGCGGGGGTGCTGGTGTGCTCGCTCACGCCCGCGACCCTACCGGCGCGCTGCCCCGCCGACCCGCGCGCGCGACCCCCGCGCGCGGACCGGGTCACGCCCTAGGGTTCTGGGCGTGACCCCGACGCCCGCCGCCACGAGCCCCAGCGCACCCGCGCAGCACGACCTCGCCGACCCCGCGCTCGACGTCGTCGAGCTGACCCGCCGCGTGTGCGACACCGAGTCCGTCAGCGGCGGCGAGCGCGCCCTGGCCGACGCGGTCGAGGCCGCCCTGCGCGCCTGGGGCGGACCGGGCGGGGCCCTGGAGGTGCTGCGCGACGGCGACGCCGTCGTGGCCCGCACCGCGCTGGGCCGCGCCGAGCGCGTCCTGCTGGCCGGGCACCTGGACACCGTGCCGCTGACGGACCCGCCGAACCTGCCGGTGCGCCGCGAGCAGCACCCCCTCGACGGCGACGTCCTCGTCGGCCGCGGCACCTGCGACATGAAGGGCGGGGTGGCGGTGCAGCTGGTGCTGGCCCGCGAGACCGCCGCCGCGGTCGCCGCCGGCCGGGCCCCGCAGCGCGACGCCACCTTCGTCTTCTACGACAACGAGGAGGTCGAGGCCGCCCGCAACGGCCTGGGCCGCCTGGCGCGCGAGGCCCCCCACGCGCTCGCCGCCGACTTCGCCGTCCTGCTGGAGCCGTCCTCGGCCGTGGTGGAGGGCGGCTGCAACGGCACGCTGCGCGCGGAGGTCACCACGAGGGGCAAGGCGGCGCACTCCGCGCGCGCCTGGCGCGGCAGCAACGCCATCCACGCCGCCGCCCCCGTGCTGGCGCGCCTGGCCGCGTACCGGCCGCGCGAGGTCGAGGTGGAGGGCCTGGTCTTCCGCGAGGGCCTGAACGCGGTGGGCATCAGCGGCGGCATCGCCGGCAACGTCGTCCCCGACCGCTGCACGGTCACCGTCAACCACCGCTTCGCCCCCGCCTCCTCCGCCGCGCAGGCCGAGGCGCACGTGCGGGAGGTCTTCGACGGCTTCGACGTGCGCGTCACCGACGCCGCCGAGGGCGCCCGCCCCGGCCTGCACCTGCCCGCCGCCGCGGAGTTCGTGCGCCGCACCGGCACGCAGCCGCTGCCGAAGTTCGGCTGGACCGACGTGGCGCGCTTCTCCGCCCTGGGCGTGCCCGCCGTCAACTACGGCCCCGGCGACAACGCCACCGCCCACGCCGACGACGAGCGCTGCCGCGTCGAGGAGCTGCAGCGGTGCCTGGACGTCCTGCGCGGCTGGCTGCTCGGCGAGGGCGAGGGGGCGGCGTGAGCACCATCTGCCTGTACGGCAGCGCCTCCGGCGGCATCGACGCCCGGCACGTGGAGCTGGCCGCGCAGGTGGGCCGGCTGATCGGCGAGCGCGGCCACGACCTCGTGTACGGCGGCGGCGGCACCTCGGTGATGGGCGCCGCCGAGGCCGCCGCCCGCGCCGCCGGCGCGCGCACCACCGGCGTCATGCCCAAGGCGCTGATGGAGCTGGAGCTGCCCCCCGAGGGGCTCGGTGAGCTCGTCGTCACCGACGACATGCGCCAGCGCAAGGCGGAGATGGACGCGCGCGCCGACGCCTTCATCGTGCTGCCCGGGGGCCTGGGCACCCTGGAGGAGCTGTTCGAGATCTGGGTGGCGCGCACCATCGGCCTGCACACCAAGCCGATGGCCGTGCTCGACCTCGACGGGCACTACGCGGGGCTGCGCACCTGGCTGGAGGGCCTCGTGGAGCGCCGCTTCGCCCGCCCCCTCGTCTTCGAGGTCGTGCACTGGACCGACGACCCCTCCGACGCCCTGGACCACCTGGAGTCCGCGCCGCGCGAGCGCTTCACGCTGCCCAGCTCCGAGATCGTGGGCAGCTTCGCCGAGTTCCCCGACGACGGGGGCGCGCCCGGGCGGGCGCCGGGGCAGCGGCCGTGACGGTGGTGCTGCTGGCCCTGGTGCTGCTGGCGGTCGGCGCGGTCGCCGCCGTGGCCACCGGCCGCGTCTCCGGCGCGCTGGGGCCGGCGACCTCCACCCGCCCCTACCGCGGCCTGCCCGAGGGGCCCGTGCTGGCCGCCGACGTCGACGACGTGCGCTTCTCCACCGCGCTGCGCGGCTACCGCATGGACGAGGTCGACGCCGTCCTGGAACGGCTGCGCGAGGAGATCCGCGAGCGCGACGAGGAGCTGGCCGCGTGGCGCACCGCGGAGGAGTGAGCGGGCCGGGCGCCCGGCGGCGCGGCGAGGTCGTCTTCACCGCCCGCGGCACCTTCCGCGCCGACGCCGGGCGCGTCTTCGACGTCCTCACCGACTGGCCGCGGCAGAGCGCCTGGGTGCCGGCCACCGTCGTGCAGCGCCGCGGCGGGCCCGCCGGGGAGGCCGGGGAGCGCTTCGCCGGCGTCAGCCGCCTGGGTCCGCTCGTGCTGGACGACGAGATGGTCGTGGTCTCGCGCACGCCCCCCGCCCCCGGGCGCGACGGGCTCGTGCGGGTGCGCAAGGTCGGCACCCTGCTCGGCGGCGTCGTCGACCTCGTCGTCGCCGCGGACGGGCCCGGCCGGGCCCGGGTGCAGTGGCGCGAGCGGATCCTGCTGCGCCCGCCGGCGCTGGCGCTGCTGGCCCGCCTCGGCGGCCCGCTGCCGGCGCTGCTGGGCCGGCTGGCCTTCCAGGCCGTCCTGCGCGCCGCGCGCGCCGACGTGGAGGGGGGCGGGTGAGCGCGCCCGCCCCCGGCCCGGCGGCCACCGCCCGCACCGGGCCGGCCCCGCCGCGGGTGCGCGAGCGCCTGCTGCTGCGCTGGCTGCGGCTGCCGGCGCCCGCGCGCGTGCTGGCCGTCTACGCCCTGGCGCGGCTGTTCTCCGCCGCCGTGCTCGCCGAGGTGGCCCGCTACCAGGAGCCCAGCGCCTGGACCCCGGCCGGCGCCGGCTACTCCGACGTCCTCGTGCTGTGGGACGCCACCTGGTACCGCAGCATCGCCGAGGACGGCTACCCCGACGCGGTGCCGCTGGGCCCCGACGGCTCCCCGCAGCAGTCCGAGCTGGCCTTCTACCCGCTGGCGCCCCTGCTGGCGCGGGCGCTGACCGCCACCGGCCTGCCCTTCGCCTGGGCCGGGTCCCTGGTCTCGCTGCTGACCGGCGCCGCGGCCGTCGTGGGCGTGCACGCCCTGGTGCGCCGGGCGCTGGAGCAGCGCTGCTCCGCGGCCGCCGCGCGGCGCGGCGCCTGGAGCGCGGCGGTGCTGCTGTGCGTGTGCCCGCCCTCGCCGGTGCTGCAGGTGCCGTACACCGAGGGCCCCGCCCTGGCGCTGCTCGCGGCGTTCCTGCTGCTGCTGCAGCGGCAGCGGTACCTGCCGGCGGCGGCCGTGGCCCTGGCGCTGGGCTACACCCGCCCGGTGGCGGTGCCGCTGTCGGCGGTGGTCGTGGTGCACCTGCTGCTGCGCGCCCGCGCCGGCCGGCGGCGCGGGGCCGTGCTGGGCGGGCGCGAGGCGCTGCGCTGCCTGCTGCTGCTGGGCGCCAGCGGCGCCGCGGGCCTGCTGTGGCCGCTGACCACCTGGCTGCTCACCGGCCGCGCGGACGCCTACACCGCCACGATGGGCGCCTGGCGCAGCGGCGGGCGGGTGGTGTGGCTGCGGCCCTGGTGGGACGTCTCGCAGCACGTGCTCGGCCAGGTCGCCGGGCCGGTGCTGCTGGTGGCCGCCGTCGGCGCGTACGCCGCCTGGCTGCTGGGCCCGCGCACGGCCGCGCTCGGCGCGGAGCTGCGCACCTGGTGCCTCGCCTACGCCGGGTACCTGCTGCTCGTGCTGGACCCCTTCACCAGCCTGTTCCGCTACCTGGTGCTGCTCTTCCCGCTGGCCGGCCTGGTCGGGCTGCACCCGCGCCGGCGCGGCGCGCTGGGGGCGTGGGTGGTGGGCTCGCTGGCGCTGCAGGTGGTCTGGACCGCCTGGCTGTGGCGCTTCTCGCCGCCGGCGGACTGGCCGCCGTGACCGGCGCGCGCCCGGCGCGGCCGGCGGCCCCGTGATCGCCCGGCGTGCCCGGCCGCACGACGGGGGGTGCCCATGGGGGATGATGGACCCACACACGCCGGCCGCGGCACCCGGTCGCGACCGGCGGGCGCACGAGGACCACGAGAGAGGACGCACGCCGATGGCGGCCATGAAGCCGAGGACCGGGGACGGTCCGCTGGAGGTCACCAAGGAGGGGCGCGGCATCGTCCTGCGCATGCCGCTGGAAGGGGGTGGCCGTCTCGTGGTCGAGATGACCCCCGACGAGGCCGGTGCCCTCGGGGAGGCCATCACCTCGGTCGTCGGCTGAGGAGCGCGGCCCCGGGGCGGGCACCGCGCGGTGCCCGCCCCGG
>NZ_JAAALM010000108.1 GCF_009906395.1 Kineococcus indalonis | reverse complement strand
GAACAGGACGAGGAACGGCGCCCCGCCACCGCCAACCGCGCCCAGCACCGCGCGCCGTGGCTGCTGCTGGCGCCGTTCCTCGTCCTGTTCCTGCTGACGTTCATCGTGCCGATCGTCTACGCGGTGGGGCAGAGCTTCACCAGGGTCGAGCGCATCGGCCTCTTCGGCGAGGAGGGCATCACCTCCAGCTTCGCCGGGTTCGAGAACTACGCCCGGGCGCTGGGCGACCCCGCCTTCACCGCCTCCATCTGGCGCGTGCTGCTCTTCGGGATCGTGCAGGTCCCCGTGATGATCATCGCGGTGACGCTGCTGGCGCTGCTGCTGGAGTCCGCCTCGGCGAAGTGGCCGGGCTTCTTCCGCGCCGCGTACTTCCTGCCCTACGGCATCCCCGGCGTCATCGCCAGCATCCTGTGGTCCTTCCTGTACCTGCCGGGCTTCTCGCCGGTCGTGGCGGGCCTGCAGGCCCTGGGCGTGGAGGTGGACTTCCTCAGCGCCCAGACGGTGCTGTGGTCCATCGCCAACATCGTCACCTGGTCCTACGCCGGCTACAACATGCTCATCGTCATCGCGCAGCTCAAGGCCATCCCCGGGGAGGTGTACGAGGCGGCCAAGGTCGACGGGGCCGGCCCGTTCCGCCTGGCCTGGTCGGTGCAGCTGCCGCTGATCCGCCCGGCGCTGGTGCTCACGACGGTCTTCTCGATCATCGGCACCCTGCAGCTGTTCGCCGAGCCGCAGGTCATCCGCAACGTCTCCCCGGCGGTGGACGTGAAGTACACGCCCAACTTCGCCGCCTACTCCTCGGCGTTCTCCTACAACGACTACGGCGTGGCCGCGGCGCAGGCCGTCGTCATCGCCCTGGCCGCGTTCGTCCTGTCCTTCGCCTTCCTGCGCCTCGTCTCCCGGAGGGACTCGTGACCGCCGTCCGCCCCGAGGAGGACCGCCTCGCCACCATCGGCGCGCTGGAGCGCTCCTCGCGCCGCGGGGCCACCCGCCCGCCCGCCGCGCGCACCATCCTCGTCACCGCGATCCTGATCGTCGTCGCCGTCTACTTCCTCGTGCCCGTGTACTGGGTGGTGGTCGCCGCCACGAAGTCCACCGAGGACCTCTTCACGACCAACGGCTTCTGGTTCGGCGACGTGCAGCTGCTGGAGAACGTCCGGCAGGTCTTCGCCTTCGACGACGGCATCTTCGTGCGCTGGTTCCTCAACAGCGTGCTGTACGCCGGCGGCGGGGCCCTGGTGGCGACCTACCTCGCCGCCGCCGGCGGCTACGCCCTGGCGGTGTACGACTTCAAGGGCCGCGACACCGTCTTCGGCCTCGTGCTGGGCGGCGTGCTGGTGCCCGGCACCGCCACCGCCCTGCCGCTGTTCCTGCTGTTCAGCAACCTGGGCCTGACCGACAGCTACCTGGGCGTGCTGCTGCCCAGCTTCGTCTCGCCGTTCGGCTTCTTCCTGTGCCGGATCTTCGCCGCGGCCGTGGTGCCGCCCTCGCTGGTGGAGTCCGCCCGCCTGGACGGGGCGGGGGAGCTGCGCATCTTCCACACCTTCGGCCTGCGCATGATGGCCCCGGCCCTGGTGACCGTCTTCCTGTTCCAGTTCGTCGGCATCTGGAACAACTACCTGCTGCCGCTGATCATGATCGCCGACGAGAAGCTCTACCCGATCACCGTCGGCCTGGTGAACTGGCGGGCGCAGACCGACCGCCTGCCGGAGTTCTACGAGCTCACCACCGCCGGCGTGCTCGTCTCGGTGGTGCCGCTGGTGGTCCTCATGGTCGTCCTGCAGCGCTTCTGGCGCGGCGGGCTCACCGAGGGCTCCGTCAAGGGCTGAGGCCGCTGCGCGATCGCGACGGCCGGCCCGGACAGGCGGCTCTCCACCGCCAGCGCCCCGGTGTAGCCGATCGCGCGCACCGCCGCGCACAGGCGCGGCCAGTCCACGTGCCCGGCGCCCGGTTCGAGGCGGTTGGAGTCGCTGACCTGCACGTGCCCCACGTACGGGCCCGCCTCCCGCAGCGCCGCCGCGGGGTCGGCCTCCTCGATGTTCATGTGGTAGGTGTCCGCCGCGACGCGCACGCCGTCGCTGCCGGCCTCGCGCACCAGGGAGACCGCGTCGGCCAGCCGGTTGACCATGTGGTCCTCGTAGCGGTTCAGCGGCTCCAGCAGCAGCAGCACCCCCTCGCGGCGGGCGTGCTCGCCCAGGTCGGTGAGCGCCTCCAGCAGCACCTCGCGGTCCTCCTGCGGCGAGCGCGGCGGCTCGAACGGCGGCAGCCGGCGCGAGAACATCCCGTACGACGCCGGTGTCATCGCCCCCGTGCCGCCGACCTCGGCGACCACGCTGAGCTGGGAGCGCAGCTGCTCGCGCGCGTCGCGGCGCAGCTCGGGGTCGAACGCGCCGATGAAGTGGCTCATCTCCACGCACGCGGTGGGCATGGGCACCCCGGCCGCCGCGGCCCGGCGCAGCTCGGGCAGCCGGGCGGCGAACGCGAAACCGCCCCGCGCGCGCAGCTCCAGGCCGTCGAAACCCCAGGCGCGGGCCACCTCCCACTTCTCCTCCAGGCCCGCGCCGGGCACGTGCTGCTCCTGCACGAGCACGGGGTTGCTCACGCCCGCCCCCCGGCGGGGAAGTCCAGGACGACCTGCAGCACCTGCGCCGCACCGGCGTCCAGCAGCCGGTAGGCCTGCGCGGCGTCGTCCACGGCGAAGCGGTGGCTGACCAGGGCGGTCACGTCCGGGCGGCGCTCGGCCAGCAGGCCCACCACCGTCTCCTGCAGCCGGGCGACGTCCCAGCGGGCCCGCTTGCGCGCCGGCACGGCGCCGATCTGGGAGGCCAGCACCTCCACCCGGTTGTGGTGGAACTCCTCGCCCAGGCGCAGCCCGGCCCCCTCGCCCTGGTAGAACCCCGCGGCGACCACGCGCCCGTCGGCGCCGACGAGGCGGGTGGCCTCGTGCAGCGCCCGGTAGGAGCCGCTGAGGTCGACCGCCGCGTCCGCGCCGCGCCCGCCGGTCAGCTCCCGCACCGCCGCGGCGGTGCCCGGCCCGGGTTCCAGCGCCACGGCCGCGCCCAGGGCCAGGGCCCGCTCGCGCCGGGGCGCCACCCCCTCCACCGCCACCACCCGGGCGCCGCCGAGGGCGGCGAAGCACGTGGCGAGCAACCCGATGACGCCCTGGCCCACGACGGCCACGGTCTCGCCCACCCCGGCGTCGGCGGCGAGCACCGCGTTCAGGGCGATCGCGCCCACCCGCACGAAGCAGCCGGCCACCGGGTCCAGCCCCTCGGGCAGCCGGTGCCCGCGCAGCGCCCCCAGCGCCAGCACCGCCTCCACCACGCGCCCGACCTCGGAGTAGCCCCAGCCCACCAGCGGGTACGAGGGCCGCTGCGGGTGCGAACCGGTGAACAACCGCCGCCCCGGGTCCCACGTGGACGTCAGGTAGGGGTTCGTGCCGCGGTAGGCGGTCAGTTCCGTGCCCGCGGAGATGCCCGAGCCCAGGGTCGCCACGCGCGCCGTCCCCGGCGCGAGCGCCTCGGCGGGGACCTCGACGACGTCGACGGTGCGGGGGGCGGTGAAGCGGACGGTGCGCGGCATCGGGCGTCCTCCTGCGGCCGGGAGGGCGGGACCGCCCCGGTTCCGGGCAGGGTACTCGCGCCGCCGCCTCCTTCCACCCCCCGTGATCGCGTGCTTCGATACCGGTGTACGGCTCAGGGAGGAGCGCCCATGTCACCGTCCCGCCGCGTGCGCACGACCGCCGTCCTCACCGCCGCGCTGCTCGCGGGCGCGGGCGGTGCGTGCTCCACCGGACCGCAGGCGCAGGACCCCGACGTGCTGACCGTGTGGAACCTCGACGGCCAGCCGGACCGCATCGCCGCCGTGCAGGAGATCGACGCCGGTTTCACGCGGCGCACCGGCGTGCGCGTCGAGCAGGTCCCCGTCGACGAGTCCCAGCTGCCCTCGCTCATCGTGTCCGCGGCGGTCTCCGGCACGATGCCCGACCTCATCGCCGGGCTGCCGCTGGGCACCGTGCGCCAGCTCGCCCAGCAGGAGCTCCTCGACGTCGACGCCGCCGGGCGGGTCGTCGAGGAGCTGGGGGAGTCGACGTTCTCGCCCACGGCGCTGTCCCTGGTGCGCGACGGCGACCGGGAGCTGGCCGTGCCCGCCGAGGTGTGGGCGCAGATCCTCGTCTACCGCGAGGACCTCTTCCAGCGGGCCGGGCTGGCCCCGCCCACCACCTACGCCGCGATCCAGGAGGCCGCCGAGGCGCTGAGCACCGGCGGGCGCTACGGCATCACCCTGGCCACCGACCCCGCCGACCCGTTCACCGCCCAGACGTTCGAGAGCCTGGCGCTGGGCAACGGCTGCCAGCTCGTCGACGAGGCCGGCGAGGTCGGCCTGGACTCCGGTCCCTGCCGGCGCGCGTTCGCGTTCTACGACGCGCTGGCCGCGCAGGCCCCCTCCGGCACCCAGACCGTGGACTCCACCCGGGCGACCTACTTCGCCGGGCAGGCGGCCATGACGATCTGGTCGACGTTCCTGCTCGACGAGATGGCCGGGCTGCGCGACGACGCGCTGCCCACGTGCCCGGAGTGCCGCGAGGACCCCGCCTGGCTGGCGCGCAACACCGGCATCGTCACCGCCGTGCAGGGCCCGGACGGCGCCGGGCCGGCCAGCTTCGGCGAGGTCACCTCCTGGGCGATCACCGCCGCGCACGGCCCGGCCGCGGCCGGCTACGTCACCCACATGCTCTCGGAGGGCTACGAGGCCGCGCTCGGCATCGCCCCCGAGGGGAAGTTCCCCGCCCGCACGGGCGACGCGCAGGACCCCGGCCGCTTCGTCGACGCCTGGGCCACCCTGCCCGCCGGCGTGGACAGGCGCGCACCGCTGGTCGAGACCTACGGCGAGGACACCATGGACGAGATCGCGCAGGTGGCCACCACCCTGCAGCGGTGGGCGATCCCGCAGGGGCAGGGCCCCCTGCTGGGCCCGCTCACCGCGGAACTGCCCATCCCCAAGACGATCTCCAGCGCCGCCGGCGGGGCGCTGAGCGCGGACGAGGCCGCGCGCCGGGCCACCGAGGCCGTCGAGGAGATCCAGAGGTCGCTGTCGTGAGCGCGCCCACCACGGTGCGCCCCACGGCCGGCGCCCCGGCGGCCGGGCGCACCGCGAGCAGCCGCGCCAACCGCGACGGCCTGGCGATGGTCCTGCCGACCGTCGTCATCGTCGTCGCGGTGGTCGTCGTGCCCGTCCTGTGGAACGTCGTGCTGGCCTTCCAGGACCTCACGCTGCTGGAGGTGCGCGACGCCGGGCTGTTCGAGCGCCTGTCGCTGGAGAACTTCGCCGAGGTCCTCACCGGGGCGGGGTTCTGGCAGGCGCTGGGCAACACCGTGGTCTACTCCGCGGCCTCCACCGCCGGCTCGATCCTCGTCGGGCTGCTCGCCGCGCTGGCGCTGCGCAGGCCGTTCCCCGGCCGCGGCGTGGTGCGCTCGCTGATGCTGCTGCCCTACGTCGCCCCGGTCGTCGCCGTGGCGTTCACCTGGGAGACGATGCTCAACCCGCAGTACGGCATCGTCAACGCCTGGGGCACCGGGTTCCTCGGCTGGGACCAGCCGGTGGACTTCCTCGGCCAGGAGCCGTACGCGATGGCGACCGTCATCGCCTTCGAGGTGTGGCGCTACTTCCCCTTCGCGTTCATGTTCATCACCGCCCGGCTGGTCGCCGTGCCCGCCGAGCTGGAGGAGGCCGCCACCGTCGACGGCGCCTCGCTGCTGCAGCGTTTCCGCCACGTCGTCGGCCCCCAGCTGCTGGGCGTGGTGGCCCTGCTGAGCGTGCTGCGCCTGATCATGACGTTCAACAAGTTCGACGACGTGTACCTGCTCACCGGCGGCGGCGCCGGCACCGAGGTCGCCGCCGTGCGCGTGTACGACACCCTCACCGGGCGCTTCGACGTCGGCGGCGCGGCCGCCCAGGCGCTGGTGCTCTCCGCGGTCCTGGCCGTGGGGCTGCTGGTCTACGTGAGGTTCTTCGTGAAGAAGGGCGGTGAGCAGTCGTGAGCACCCGCACGGCACCGGCGCGCGGGACGACCGGCAGGACGGCGCGCGGCACGACCGGCGGGGCGGGGCGCCGGATGCGCGCGACGGGCCAGGAGCGCACCTTCGGGGTGCTGCGGTGGGTGCTCGTCGTCGTGCTCGTCCTGGTCACCGCGTTCCCGTTCTACTACATGCTGCTGCTCAGCTTCGTGCCCGTCGAGCAGCTCCTGCTCTCGCCCTCGCGGCTGTGGTACGCGCTGCAGACCCTCACGGTGGACACCTACCGCACGGTGCTGGCCCCCGCCGAGGACGGCGGGCAGGGCTTCGGGGTGTTCCTGCGCAACTCCGCGCTGGTGGCCGCCGCCACCGTGGTCATCACGGTGCTCGTGGCGATCCCCGGCGCCTACGCCGTGGCGCGCCTGCCGTTCACCGGCCGCGACCACGTGGGCACCCTGTTCCTGGCCGTCTACCTGTTCCCCACCGTGGTGCTGGCGGTGCCGCTGTTCATCGCCTTCGCCCGCCTGGGCCTGCAGTCCTCGCTGGTGGGCCTGATGCTCGTCTACGTCGTGCAGACGGTGCCGGTCTCCATCCACATGCTGCGCGGCTACTTCGAGACGATCCCGGCCAGCATCGAGGAGGCCGCCGCGATCGACGGGGCCGGGCGCTTCGCCACCCTGCGCCGCGTCGTGCTGCCCCTGGCGATGCCCTCGCTGATGTCGACGGGCCTGTACGTCTTCATGATCGCCTGGAACGAGTTCCTCTTCGCGCTGCTGTTCCTGTCCGCCCAGCCGGACCGCTGGACGGTCTCGCTGGGCCTGGCCCAGCTCTCCAACGGCATCGAGGTGCCCAAGACCGTCCTCATGGCCGGCTCGGTCATCCTCACCGTCCCGATCGTGCTGCTCTACGGCCTGGCCGAGCGCGCGCTCACCGAGGGCCTGACCAGCGGGGCCGACAAGGGCTGAGGGGAGGGCCGGGGCGCGCCCGCGCTCACTCCCGCGCCGGCGCGGGCCCGGGCAGCACGAGCACGTCCCCGGCGCCCCCGCGCGCGGCGGCGCCGGCCTCGCGCAGGTCCACCTGCCGCAGCGGCGCGCGGGTGCGGCGCATCGCCGCCAGCAGCACCTCCGTGGCCTCCTCGTCCCCGGCGCACCGGAACAGCCCCGACGTCCACACGCGGGTGGCGTCGTCGTGCTGGTGGTGCCAGGCCAGCTCCTCGCCCAGGAACAGGTACGCCTCCGCGTCGGCGGGCCGGTCGGCCAGCACCTCGTCGGCCAGCGCCACCGCCTCGCGCAGGTGGCCGCACATCAGCAGCGCGGAGACCACGTAGCAGCGGGTGTCCGGGGCCACGTGGTCGCCGGTGGCCAGGGCCCTGCGGGACAGCCGCAGCGCCCGGCGCGCGTCCCCGGCGTAGGCGGCGTGCTCGCTCGCCGCGACCAGCAGCCGCGCCCTCGACACCGAGTCGCCGGGCACCGCCCGGCGCGCCCACGACTCCAGCAGCGACGCGACGGCCCGCTGGCCCCGCGCGTCGGTCGCCGCGCTCAGCTCGACGGCCTCCAGGTCGGAGGCGCTCACAGGTGCTCGCACCCCTGCGAAGCTAGTGGCGCCCAGGTGCCCCGTCTCGCCCGCGGGCGCTGCGGGCCCGACAGTCAGCCGTTCGGCGCAGCGTCCAGCGGGCCGTCCAGCTCCACCACGACGGGGGCGTGGTCGGAGGCGCCCTTGCCCTTGCGCTCGGCGCGGTCGATCGTCGCGCCGCTCACGCGCGCCGCCAGCGCCGGCGAGCCCAGCACGAAGTCGATCCGCATGCCCTGCCGCTTGGGGAAGCGCAGCTGCGTGTAGTCCCAGTACGTGTAGGTGCCCGGGCCCGGCGCGTGCGGGCGCACCACGTCGGTGAACCCCGCCTCCACCAGCGAGCGGAACGCCGCCCGCTCCGGCTCGGAGGTGTGGGTGGCGCCCTCGAAGAACGAGGGGTCCCACACGTCCTCGTCGAACGGGGCGATGTTGAAGTCGCCCACCAGCGCCACCTGCGCGGCCGGGTCCTGCGCCAGCCAGCGGCGCCCGGCGTCGCGCAGCGACTCCAGCCACAGCAGCTTGTACGCGTAGTGCGGGTCGTCCAGGCCGCGCCCGTTGGGCACGTACAGGCTCCACACCCGCACCCCTCCGCACGTCGCGCCGATCGCGCGCGCCTCCCGCACCGGCGGCGCGCCGAACCCCGGCACGTCCCCGGCGAAGGCGGTGCTGACGTCCTCCAGGCCCACCCGCGACAGCAGCGCCACCCCGTTCCACTGCGACAGGCCGTGGTGGGCGACCTCGTAGCCGGCGTCGGCGAAGGCCTGCGCGGGGAACTGCTCGTCCTTGCACTTGGTCTCCTGCAGCGCCACGACGTCGACGTCGCTGCGCTCGAGCCAGGCCAGGACGCGGTCCAGGCGGGCGCGGACGGAGTTCACGTTCCAGGTGGCCAGGCGCACGGCCCGGACGTTACCCCCGCCCCGGCGGCGCGGCCCGGGCAGCGGCGCGGGGAGGGCGCCCGCCAGCGCCTAAGCTCGTGCCCCGTGAGCGCCCCCACCCCCAGCACCCCAGAGCGCGAGCGCCTCGCCGCCCTCATCGCCGCCAAGGCCGTCGTGCGCGGCCGCGTGACGCTGTCCAGCGGCGAGCAGGCCGACCACTACGTCGACCTGCGCCGCACCAGCCTCGACGGCGAGGCCTCCGCGCTCGTCGGGCCGGTGATGCTGGACCTCGTCGCCGACTGGGACTTCCAGGCCGTCGGCGGGCTCACCATGGGCGCCGACCCCGTCGCCCTGGCCATGGTGCACGCCGCCAACGCGCGCGGGTGGGCGGCCCGGCACGGCGCCCCGCTGGACGCCTTCGTCGTGCGCAAGGCCGAGAAGGCGCACGGCCTGCAGCGGCGCATCGAGGGCCCCGACGTCGCCGGCCGGCGCGTGCTGGCCGTGGAGGACACCTCCACCACCGGCGGCTCCGTGCTCACCGCCGTCGCCGCGCTGCGCGAGGCGGGCGCGCAGGTCGTCGGCGTGGCCGTCATCGTGGACCGCGCCACCGGCGCCAAGGAGCGCGTGGAGGCCGAGGGGCTGCCCTACCGCCACGCCTTCACCCTCGCCGACATCGGCCTGGGCGGCTGACGTGGGCAGCGCCGGCACCGTCGCGCTCGTCGTCGTCCTCCTGCTCGTCCTCGCCGCGGTCGCGTACGCCGCCGCCACCCGCTCCTCCCTGGTGCGCATGCGCGACCTCGCCGTCGAGGCCGGCGCGCTCGCCGAGCAGCGCCGCTCGCGCCTGTCCGAGCTGAGCCAGCACGCCGGGCAGGAGCCCGACGAGCAGACCCGACGCGCCGTCGCCGACGCCGAGCACCGCCTCGCCGGCGACCTCGCCTTCCACGGCGCGGCCGTGCGCGCCTACGACGAGCGCCTCGCCCGCGTGCCCGCCTCCTGGGTGGGCGCCCTCACCGGGCTGCACCCGCTGGGCGCCGCCGCCGAGCGCGGGCGCTGAGGCACCCCTGGACGCCCCCCTGGACGCGCCCCCGCCC
>NZ_JAAALM010000107.1 GCF_009906395.1 Kineococcus indalonis | reverse complement strand
CCTGCGCACCCCCGAGGGCTGACCCTCCCCCCTGCGGTGATCGAGCAAGTGGCGACTTCCTCGATCACCGCAGGGGGGAGGGTCAGCCCTCGGGGGTGCGCAGGACGCCGTCGACGCGGCGCGGGATGCCGGTGAAGCCGTCGGTGAGCTCGGCGGGCAGCAGCTCGGCCGGGGCGCCCTGCCAGGTCACCGGGCGCAGGAACCGGCGGATCGCGCTGGTGCCCACGGAGGTGTGCTGGGAGTTCGTCGAGGGCCACGGGCCGCCGTGGTGCTGGGCCCAGGAGACCGCCACCCCGGTGGGGTAGGCGTCGAAGAGGACGCGCCCGGCCAGCGGGCGCAGCGCCCGCGCCAGCGTCGCGGGCAGCTCCGTCTCGCCCTCGCCGCGCTGCACCGTCGCCGTCAGCGAGGACGGGAAGTCCTCCAGGGCGGCGATCAGCTGCTTCTCGTCCTCGTAGCGCACCACGGTGCTCACCGGGCCGAAGCACTCCTCGGTGACCTCGTGCGGCAGGTCCAGCGCGTCCGCCGAGAGCAGCAGCGGCACCGCGGTGAACCCCTCGCCGCCCTCCGGCTGCGCGCCGCGCGCCAGCGTGCTCACCCCCGGCAGCTGCGCCAGCTCGCCGCTGGTGCGGCCGTAGGAGTTCGCGATGCCCTCGTTGAGCAGCACCTGCGCCGGGGCCTGCCGCACCGCCTCGGTCATGGCGGCGACCACGGCGTCGCCGTCCTGCCCGCCGGGCACGAACACCAGGCCCGGCTTGGTGCAGAACTGCCCCGCGCCCAGGGTGAAGGAGGCCACGGCCTCGCGGCCGATGCGCTCGCCGCGCTCGGCGGCCGCCGCGGGAGTGACCACGACGGGGTTCAGGCTGGACAGCTCCCCGAAGAACGGCACCGGGTCCGGGCGGGACTCGATGATGCGCAGCAGCGCCTTGCCGCCGGTGACCGAACCGGTGAACCCCACCGCGCGCACCGCCGGGTGCGCGACGAGGTCGGCGCCGGCCTGCTGGCCGTGCACGACCGCCAGGGTGCCGGCGGGGGCGCCGAAGTCGCGCGCGGCGGCGGCCAGGACGTCGAAGACGAGCTGGGAGGTCGCCGGGTGCGAGCCGTGCGCCTTGACGAGCACCGGGCAGCCGGCGGCCAGCGCTGAGGCGGTGTCGCCGCCGGGCACGGAGAACGCCAGCGGGAAGTTGCTCGCCCCGAACACCGCCACCGGGCCGATCGGCACGAGCATGCGGCGCAGGTCCGGGCGCGGGCCCATCGGGCTCTGGCCGGCGTGGTCGACCGTGGCCTCCAGGTAGGAGCCCTCCCGCAGCACCTCGCCGAACAGGCGCAGCTGGTAGGTGGTGCGGGTCAGCTCCCCCTCCAGGCGCGCGGCGCCCAGCGCGGTCTCGCGGTCGGCGAGGGCCACGACCTCCTCGCGGCGCGCCTCCAGCGCGTCGGCCAGGGCGTCGAGCAGACCGGCGCGGCGCTCGCGGCCCATCTCCTCCAGGGCCGGCGCGGCGGCCAGCGCGGCCTCGCACAGGGCGGCCACCTGCTCGGGGGTCGTCTCGGGGGCGACCACCTCCACGGCCCGTCCGGTGCGGGGGTCGGTGCTGACGACGTCGGTCACGGCGTTCTCCTCCTCGGGTCGGTCGGTCAGCGCTGCAGCGCGGGCCGCTCGGGGTCGAACGTCCACCCCGGGACGATGGTGCGCATGGCGGCGGCGTCGTCGCGAGCCCCCAGGGCGTGCTCGTCGTGGAGCCGTCGGGCCGCCTCCACGGCGTCGCGGTCCAGCTCCACGCCCAGGCCGGGGCGCTGCGGCACCTCGATCGCGCCGTCGCGGATGCGCAGCGGCTCGCGGGTCAGCCGCTGCCCGTCCTGCCAGACCCAGTGCGTGTCCAGGGCGGTGATCGCCCCGGGGGCGGCGGCGCCGACGTGGGTGAACATCGCCAGGGACACGTCGAAGTGGTTGTTGGAGTGCGAGCCCCACGTCAGGCCGAAGTCCTCGCACAGCTGCGCCACGCGCACCGAGCCGCGCATCGTCCAGAAGTGCGGGTCGGCCAGCGGGATGTCCACGGCGTTCGCGCGCACGGCGTGGGCCAGCTGCCGCCAGTCGGTGGCGATCATGTTGGTGGCGGTGGGCACGCCGGTGCGGCGGCGGAACTCCGCCATCGTCTCGCGCCCGGAGTAGGGGCCCTCGGCGCCGCAGGGGTCCTCCGCGTAGGCCAGGACGCCGCGCAGCTCCCGGCCCAGGGCCACGGCCTGCTCCAGCGGCCAGGCGCCGTTGGGGTCCAGCGTGATGCGCGCGCCGGGGAAGCGGGCGGCCAGGGCGCGCACGGTCTCGGCCTCCTGCTCGCCGGGGAGCACCCCGCCCTTGAGCTTGAAGTCGGCGAACCCGTAGCGCTCCTGCGCGGCCTCGGCCAGGGCGACGACGGCCCCGGTGGTCAGGGCCGGTTCGCGGCGCAGCCGCTCCCAGTCGTCGGCGGGGTCCGCTTCGCGCACGTACGGCAGGCCGCTGGCGGCGGCGTCGCCGACGTGGAACAGGTAGCCGAGCACCGGCACGCGCTCGCGCTGCCGGCCCTCGCCGAGCAGCTCGGCCACCGGCACGCCCAGGTGCTGGCCCAGCAGGTCCAGCAGCGCGGACTCCAGCGCGGTGACGGCGTGCACGGTGGTGCGCAGGTCGAAGGTCTGCAGGCCGCGGCCGGTGGCGTCGCGGTCGGCGAAGGTGCGCTGCACGCGCGCCAGCAGCTGCGCGTAGCGGGCGATCGGCTGCCCCACCAGCAGCTCGCCGGCCTCCTGGACCGTGCGGCGGATCGCCTCGCCGCCGGGCACCTCGCCCAGGCCGGTGTTCCCGGCGCTGTCGGTGACGATCGCGAGGGTGCGGGTGAAGAACGGGGCGTGGGCGCCGGAGAGGTTCAGCAGCATGCTGTCGTGCCCGGCCACCGGCACCACCTCCACCGAGGTGACGGTCGGGGTGCGCACGGGCAGCACCGTCCCCGCGGTCGGCGCGCTCACCGCCGGCGCACCTCCTCGACCAGGGCGGTCAGCTCGGCCAGCTCGGAGGGGCGCAGGTCGGTCAGCGGCGGGCGCACCCGCCCGCCGTGCCGGCCGACCGCGGTCAGGCCGGCCTTGACGATGGAGACGGCGTAGCCCTTCTGCCGGTCGCGGATGTCCAGGTAGGGGATCACGAACTCGTTGAGCCTGCGGTAGACCTCCGCGCGGTCCTGCGCGCGCACGGCGGCGAAGAACTCCAGCGCGAACTCCGGCACGAAGTTGTACATCGCCGAGGAGTACGTGGTGACCCCCAGCTGCAGCAGCGGCAGCGCGGACGTCTCGGCGGTGGGCAGGCCGCCGACGTGCAGCAGGCGATCGCCCAGGCGCGCGTACGTGCGCGTCATCCGCTCGATGTCGCCCACGCCGTCCTTGAGGCCGACGAGGTTGGGGTTGCGGTCGGCGAGCCGCTCGACGGTGACGTCCTCCAGCACGGCGTTGGCGCGGCTGTAGGCGATGACGCCCAGGTCGGTGGCCGCGCACACGGCGCTGACGTGCTCGACGAGCCCGGCCTGCCCGGCCTCGGTGAGGTACGGCGGCAGCAGCAGGACGCCGTCGGCGCCGGCGGCCTGCGCGGCGCGCACCTGCTCCACGGCCTGCGCCGTGCCGCCGGTGGCCGCGGCCACGACCGGCACCCGCCCGCCGACCTCCGCCACGGCCGCGCGCACGACGCGGTCGTGCTCGGCGGAGGTCAGCGAGAAGCCCTCCCCGGTGCCGCCGCCGGCGAACAGGCCGGCCACGCCGAAGGACGCCTGCCAGGCCAGGTGCTCGCGGTAGCGGGCCTCGTCGACGCGCAGGTCGTCGTCGAAGTGGGTCACCGGGAAGGAGAGCAGGCCCGAACCCAGCGCGGCGGCGAGTTCTTCGGGGGCGAGCGGCATGGGACACGTCCTCGGGTCGGTCGGTGCGCGGAGGTCGGCTCGGGCGTCCGCGGCCACGGGTGGGCCCACCGTACGAACGCGCCTCGATGCCCGTACAGGACCGTTGCCGCATCGCGCGATGCCCGCCGGGCATGGGAGGGCGAGCGGGGCGTCAGGGGCCGGCGGTGCCCGCGCCGAGCACCTCCAGCGCCCGCCGCAGCGCCGGGTTGCGCGAGGAGCGCGCCCACAGCAGGTGCAGCTCCACCGGTTCCGGCTCGGCGGTGGCCAGCGGCACGTACTGCACGCCCTCGATGCCCAGGCGCGCCGCCGAGGCCGGCACGAACGCCAGGCCGCGCCCGGCCTGCACCAGCCACAGCATCGTCAGCACCTGCTCGACGGTGTGCACGACGTCGCCGGGCGCCACCGGCACCGAGGAGACGACGAGGTCGTAGAAGTAGCGCGCCCGGGTGGGCGAGTGCATCACGACCGGTTCGCCCGCCAGGTCGCGCGCGCCGACCGGGCGCTGCAGCGCGGCCAGGCGGTGCCCGCGGGGCAGGGCCACGAGCAGCGCCTCGCGGTGCAGGCAGCGCGAGGCGAACTCCGCCGCCTCGAAGGGCGGGCGGGCCAGGCCCAGGTCCAGCTCGTCGTGCCGCAGCGCCTCCACCTGGCTGCGCGTCACCAGCTCGCGCAGCTCCAGGTCCACCCCGGGCAGCTCGCGCCCCAGCGCGTTCAGCAGCTCCCCCAGCGGGCCGTACGTGGAGGCGGCGGTGAACCCGATGCGCACCACCCCGCGCGCACCGGCGGAGACCCGCTGCGCGGTCACGGGCGCGGCCTCGGCCAGCGCCAGCAGCCGGCGCGCGTCCGCCAGGAACGCCGCCCCGGCCGCGGTGAGCACCACCCGGCGGTTGTCGCGCTCCAGCAGCTGCGCGCCCACCGCGCGCTCCAGCTTCTGCACCTGCCGGCTCAGCGGCGGCTGCGTCATCCGCAGCCGCTGCGCCGCCCGCCCGAAGTGCAGCTCCTCGGCCACCGCGACGAAACCGCGCAGCTGCTCGAGCGTCATCGCCATGCCGGGACGCTACCCGTGCGGGGACGCCGTCCGTGCCGGGACGGTATCGTCGCGCCGCCGCACGGGACGCTCGGACCGACCGCCCCGCCCCGCCACCAGGAGGACCCGTGACCACCCCCGAGCTGCCGACGTTCCCGCCGGGTTTCGTGCTGGGCGCCGCCACCGCCAGCTACCAGATCGAGGGTGCCGTCGCCGAGGACGGGCGCACCCCCTCCATCTGGGACACCTTCAGCCGCACCCCGGGCAAGACCCTGGGCGGCGCCACCGGCGACGTCGCCTGCGACCACTACCACCGCTACCGCGACGACGTCGCGCTGCTGGCCGACCTCGGGGTGGACTCCTACCGGTTCTCCGTGGCCTGGCCGCGCGTGCAGCCCGGCGGGCGCGGCCCGGCCAACCCCGCCGGCCTGGCGTTCTACGACCGCCTCGTCGACGAGCTGCTGGCGAAGGGGATCGACCCGGCCGTCACCCTGTACCACTGGGACCTGCCGCAGGAGCTGGAGGACGCCGGCGGCTGGCGCACCCGCGACACCGCGCACCGCTTCGCGGAGTACTCCCGCCTCGTCGTCGACGCCCTCGGCGACCGCGTCGGCCGCTGGATCACCCTCAACGAGCCCTGGTGCTCGGCGTTCCTGGGCTACGCCAACGGCCACCACGCCCCCGGCGCGAAGGAGGGCACCCCCGCGCTGGCCGCCGCCCACCACCTGCTGCTCGGGCACGGCCTGGCCGTGGCGCAGCTGCGCGAGGCCGGCGCCCGCGAGGTCGGCATCACCCTCAACCTGGACCTGGTCACCCCCGCCACCGATTCCGAGGCCGACCGGGCCGCGGCGCTGCGCGCGCTGACCCAGCACAACCTCGTGTGGACCGAGCCGCTGCTCGCCGGGCGCTACCCGGCCTCCGAGCGCGAGACGTGGGGCGAGCTGGCCGACGGCTCCTACCGCCGCGAGGGCGACCTGGAGGTCATCGGCGCCCCGATCGACTTCCTCGGCATCAACTACTACACGCCCGCCGTGGTCGCCGACGCCCCGCACGAGGAGCCCGACCCCGCCGAGCGCACCGCCATGGACGTGGGCGTGCGCCAGGTCGAGCGCCCCGAGCTGCGGCGCACCACCATGGGCTGGCCGGTGGACCCGCCCTCGCTGGGGCGCCTGGTCGCCGACGTCTTCGAGCGCTACCCGAACTGCCCGCCGGTGTGGATCACCGAGAACGGCTCCGCGGAGGCCGACGTCGTCGGCGAGGACGGCGTCGTGCACGACACCGACCGCGTGGAGTACCTCGCCGGGCACCTGGCGGGCCTGGCCGAGCAGGTCGCCAAGGGCGCCGACGTGCGCGGGTACTACGTGTGGTCGCTCATGGACAACTTCGAGTGGGCCTTCGGCTACGACCAGCGCTTCGGGATCGTGCACGTCGACTACGACACGCAGGTGCGCACCCCCAAGGACAGCTACCGCTGGTTCCAGCGCCTCACGGCCGCCCAGCGCGCCGTTCGCGAGGGCGCGCAGCCGCCCCGCTGACGCCGGGCTCGCCCAGCACCACCGACCCCGACCCCGACAGGTCCACCACCCCCGGCCCCGGCGCCCCCCGCGGCGCCGGGGCCGGCCGGCCGAACAGGAAGCCCTGCACCAGGCGCACCCCCAGGCGGCTCAGCGCCTCCGACTCCGCGGGCTGCTCCACGCCCTCGGCGACCAGGGAGGCGCCCACGTCGGCGGCGAAGTCCACCAGCGAGCGCGTCAGCGCCTGGCGCACCGGGTCCACGTCCACGTCGCGCACCAGGCTGACGTCGACCTTGATGGTGTCCGGGTGCAGCTGCAGGATGTGCCGGAAGCTGGCGTACCCCGCCCCGGCGTCGTCCACCGCGATGCGCACCCCGCCGGAGCGCACCCGCCGCACCGCCTCCACCAGCGCGGGGTAGTCGGTGACCTGCACGTGCTCGGTGATCTCCGCGGTGACCGAGCGGCCGGTGCGCGCGGCGCGGTGCGCGTGCTGCAGCAGCACGCCCTGCACCTCCTCGTCGCCCAGCGCCTCCGCCGACAGGTTCACGTTCAGCGCGGTGCCCGCCGGGACCCGCTCCAGCTGCTCCAGGGCCGTGCGGGCGGCGAGCAGCTCCAGCTGCACCCCCAGGCCCGCCCGGCCCGCCGCGGCGAAGGCCAGGTCCGGGCGGGGGAAGTCCTCCCCGCCGAAGCGCGCCAGCGCCTCGTGCGCGACCACGCCGCGGTCGCCCAGCCGCAGCACCGGCTGGAAGAGGACCCGCAGGTCCTGCCGCTCCAGCAGCCGCTGCACCCGGGTGCGGGTCTGCTGCAGCGCCCGGCGCTCGCGGGCCAGCGGGCTGGCCAGGTGGTCGCTGATGAGGTCGGCGACCAGCGCCAGGTAGCGCGGTGCCCGCTCGTCCATGCGGGGGTCCGGCCCGCGGCTGAGGCAGCACAGCATCCCCACCGGCCGGCCCGCCGCGTCGAGCAGGGGGGCGCCGGCGTAGGAGCCGATGCCCAGCTGCCCGGTGACCGCCAGGTCGCGGGTGCGCGGGTCGCGGCGGGCGTCGGGGACGACGGCGGGCAGGGTGCCGGCGAGCACCCGCACGCAGAAGGACTCCTGCAGCGGCGGGGCGTCGCCCTGCGCGACGTGCATGTCCTCGCCGCGGCCGCTGAGGGCGCTGATGCGCTGGCGCCCCTCGGAGAAGAGCGAGACCCACGCGATGTCGGTGCCCAGGTGGGTGCGCGCCAGGTCGAGCAGGCGCTGGACCTCCGGGGCGCCGGGGTCCTCGACGGGCTCGGGCTGCTCGAGGTCGTGGTGCTGGAGGTCGGAGCGGTGCGGTGGCTGGCCCACGCGGCCTCCTCGGGCGGACGGTCCTCCTCCGCGGGCGGCTGCGCGGAGCTGTCCGCGCCGGGTGGCGCGGCACCCCCAGTCTGCCGTTGCGTAGTCGATACGTCACGGAAAGGAGTTTCGCGTGCGGCGGGGTGCCGCCCGGAGGGGTGCCGACGCGGCGCGCGCCGCGTCGGCACCCCGCGCCTCACCCGCCCAGCGTGGGCAGGTATCCCGGCGCCCGGCGCGCGTGCGTGGCCTGCTCGAAGGAGTACGCCAGGTCCAGCACGCCCGCGTCGTCCCAGCGCGCGCCGGTGAAGGAGACCCCCACCGGCAGCGCCCCGCGCGGGCCGGCGAACCCGGCCGGCACCGCCACGCTCGGGTAGCCGGCCACCGCCGCGGGCGTGGAGGTGGCGTACGCGAAGCGGTCCGCCTCCCCGTCCACCGACCGGTAGCGCGTCTCCCACGCCGGGGTGCCCGTCAGGCCGACGACCGCGTCCAGGTCGTCCTGCGCGCCGGGCCCCTGCGCCAGCGCCTCGTCGATCGAGGCCTGCGCCAGCGAGCGGGCCACGATGCGCGCGGCGCGCACCTGCGCGTCGTCCGCGGGCAGCTCGCCCGCCTGTGCGGCGATCATGGTCTCCTGGCCGAAGCGCGCCAGCTCCACGGGGTCCTGCTCGTTGAACGCGATGATCGCCGCCAGGTCCGCCGGCGCGCCCGGGGTGGCGGCCAGGTAGGCGTTCAGGTCCCTCTTGAACTCCGCCGTCAGCGCCGGGCCCTCGTTCTGCCCGACGAGGTCCAGGTGGTCCAGCTGCACCGGCACCGCGGTCGCCCCGGCCGCCTCGATCTCCTTCACGGCGCGGTCGAACACCTCCGCGGTGTCCGGGCCCACGGCCTCGCGCTCCTCCTCGCTGAGCGTCCACACCCCCACCCGGGCGCCGTCCAGGGCGTCGGCGTCCAGGGCGGCGTGGTCCACGTCCGCGTCCGGGGCCGCCAGGGTCGCCGCGTCCGCCGGGTCCTGCCCGGCGATGACGTCCAGCACGATCGCGGCGTCCACCGCGTGCCGGGCCATCGGCCCGGCGGTGTCCTGCTCCGCGGAGATCGGCACCACGCCGTCGCGGCTGACCAGGCCCAGCGTCGGCTTGACGCCCACGACGCCGTTCGCGCCCGCCGGGCACACGATCGAGCCGTCCGTCTCGGTGCCGATCGCCACCTGCGCCAGCGACGCCGCCACCCCCGCCGCCGAGCCGGAGGAGGAGCCGCACGGGTTGCGGTCCAGCACGTACGGGTTGCCGGTCTGCCCGCCCACGCCGCTCCAGCCGCTGGTGGAGGCGTCGCCGCGGAAGTTCGCCCACTCCGACAGGTTCGCCTTGCCGATCACGACCGCACCGGCCGCGCGCAGCTTCGCCGTCAGGGTCGCGTCGTCGGGGCGGGTGCCCAGCATCGCGCGCGAGCCGGCCGTGGTGGCCATGCCCTGCGCGTCGACGTTGTCCTTCAGCAGCACCGGGATGCCCTCCAGCGGCCCGCGCGGGCCGTCGTGGCGGCGCACCCGGTCGCTGGCGCGGGCCTCGGCGAGGGCGTCGGGGTTCACGGCCAGCACCGCGCCCAGGTCCGGGTCGACCCGGCGGACGCGCTGCAGGTACGCGCGGGTCAGCTGCACGGCGGTCAGCTCGCCGGCGGCCATGCGCTCCTGCAGCAGCGGGATGGTGGCGGAGTCCAGGTCCACGCCGCGCACGGCGGCGGTGGCCGCGGAGCGCTGCGCGGTCGGCGCCGCCCGCCCCGCGCGCTCCTGCGCACCCGCCCCGGCGGTGGTGGCGG
>NZ_JAAALM010000106.1 GCF_009906395.1 Kineococcus indalonis | reverse complement strand
GTCCTCGCCGGCCCCGCACCCGGCGAGGACGGTGAGCGCTGCGGCGGCGGGCAGGAGGAGCGGTCGGCGCGCGAGCACCCGGGGACGGTAGGGCGTGCGGCGCGCGTCGTGCCCGCCGTCACCCGTTCGGCTGTGGGGAACCCGCGTTCAGGCGGCGAACCGCGCGCCGTCGCCGGCGCGCAGCAGCTCGAACACGCCGGGTTCGCGCCACAGCGGGGTGCCCGGCGGGCTGGTCGCGTAGAGGCCGGCGGCGGCCCCGGCGACCCGCTCGCGCTCCAGGGGCCAGCGCAGCGTTGCGGCGATCGCGCGCAGGTCGGTGTCCGGGCGGTCCAGGGCGCGGACGACGTGGTCGGGCGCGGGCAGGGTCGCGGACTTGGCGAGGTTGCAGCGCCGGTCGGCGGCGACGAGGTTGACCAGGCCGTCGACGGCGACGCGCGACCACGGCAGGACGTGGTCGACGTGGGTGTCCTCGCGCAGCGGGCGCTCGCAGTAGAAGCAGCGACCCGCCTGCAGGTCGGCGAGCGGGGCGCGCACGGGCGTGAGGTCGGCGCGGTCGGCGCCGAAGAGGAAGCCGTGCAGGTCGGGGGCCTGCAGGTCGGCGGCGTTCATGCGCTGCACGTCGGCGACCCACCACTGCTGCAGGACGGGTTGCAGCAGCCCGGCGACGCGGGCCAGGGCGGCCGGCACGCCGGGGTGCAGCTGCACGCTCCAGCCGTGCGCGTCGAGCTCGGCGGTGGTGAGCTTCTTGTGCATCCAGGCGTCGTCGTAGAGGAAGGGCGTGCCGGGCGTGGTGGTGCCGGTGCGCTGCAGGGCGGTGAGGGGCTGCTGGGCGAGTGTCCTGGCGACCTCCCGGCGGCTGCGGGCGTACGCCTCCGGCCGTGCGGCGCGCAGCTGGGCGGGGGTGCTCAGCCCGGCGGCGTGCGCGGCGGCGCGCAGCTCGCGCACCACGTCGGGCAGCGAGCGCCCGCCCTGCTCGTTCTGGCGCAGCACGCCGGCGCCGGAGAAGGTGCGCACCTGGGGCCAGTAGAGGTCGACGACGCGGTCGGCGAGGTCCGCGATCGGCACCCGCAGCGCCTCGCCGGGGGCGGTGGGGTGCTCCAGGCAGTGCTGCAGCAGCGCCGAGAGCACCGCCAGCTTGTAGGTGGCCACGCGCCGGCCGGTGGCGAGCAGCTCCGCGCAGCGCGCACCGATCTCCAGCGGGTCCACCTGCGTGTCCACACACGGACGCTACGTCACCGCCGGTGTGCCGGGACGGGCGGGCGAGGGGTGGGCGGCCGTGTCGCGCGCGTGTCGTGTCCGACCGGCGTGGCACCGTCGTAGGTGCTTCCCCACGCTAGGAGATCCACCATGACGTCGCTCTTCCCCGGGCCCGTCCTCCCGCAGGACGACGGTGCCACGGCGTCGTTCGGCGCTCGCTACCCGCACCGCTACGCCGTGCTCGACGTGGAGACCACCGGGTTCTCCGCGGGCCGGGACCGCGTCGTGCAGGTCGCCGTCGCGCTCGTCGACGAGCACGGCGAGGTGGAGTCCACGTGGGCCACCCTCGTCGACCCCGAGCGCGACCCCGGCCCCGTGCACGTGCACGGGATCACCGCCGAGCGGTTGCGGGGGGCGCCCCTGTTCGCCGACGTCGCCGTGGAGCTGGCCGCGCTGCTGGCCGGGCGCGTGTTCGTCGCCCACAACGCCGTCTTCGACTGGGGCTTCGTGGCCGCGGAGATGCGCCGCGCCGGGGTGGCGCTGCAGGTGGAGCAGCGCCTGTGCACCCGCAACCTCGCCAAGCGCCTGGACCTGCCGGTGCCGGACCTGAAGCTGGCCACCCTCGCCGCGCACTGGGAGGTGCGCCAGCTGCGCGCCCACGACGCCGAGGACGACACCCGCGTGCTGGTGGAGGTGCTGCGCCACGCGCTGCGCGCCGCGGCCGACTACGACCTGGACCTGCCGCTGACGCGCTGCTCCAGCGAGCCGCCCCCGCCGCGCCCGCGCACCCCCCGCGGGGCGGGCGCCCCCGCGGAGGCGGTGGTGGGAGCGGTGCTCGCCCCCGCGGCCCGGCCGACGTTCACCGCGGTCGGGTTCGACGAGGACGACGCCATCGCGTTCGCCGCGCACTACCTCAAGGTGCTCAACCACGCGCGGGCGACCGGGGACTCCGACGCGATCCGTGAGATCAGCGAGCCGGACTGCGGCGCGTGCCAAGAAGACGCCAAGGTCATCGATGCAGCCCACGCGCGCGGCCTCGTATGGGAGAACAACCTCTCCAGTTTCCGATCTGCGTACATCGAGCACTTTGACCCGAGTAGTGGCCAAGCGGAAGTGCAACTACACATGTACGCGGAAGCAGGTCGTGTGGTGAATCCAGATGGATCCACCCTAAAAAGCACAGAAGCCATGGAGTTCGACGGGCTTATGCAGCTCAAATTTCACGACAGCAGGTGGTTCGTCTGGGAGATGCCCCGTTGAGTAGATTGCTGTCAGCATCAACTCTTGCCATCGCCACTACGGTTCTCCTCTGCTGTGGTCAATCGGCAGCCATAGCAGCGGATCGACGCTGGAGAGGGCACACCGGACTGAACGACGTCGTGGTCTCCGGGTCTGAAACTCATGAAAGCCACCGAGTCGACTCACCGCGACATAATCGCCGCCCTAACCCAGCTCCCACCCACGAGCACGTCCTCGTCTCCCCCTGCGGTCGCCCGGACGCCGACGACGCCGACTCGCTGTGCAACGCCGCGCTCGTCTGCCCACCCGGCGAGACGTTCCTCACCGAGTGGAGCCGCCCCGTGGGTGGTGCGGACTGGACCCGCGGGTCGGGGGCGTGCCGCTCGGCCGCGACCGCGACGGGGCAGCCGGTGGTCCTGCCCACGATCACCGTGGAGGACGTCCGCCGCGTCGGCCTGCCCGCCGCCGCGGCGAACGTGCAGCCGGCGGGCGGTGACGTGGCCCTCAACGTCCCGGTGAACGTGTACGCGCACGCCGGTGCGGTGACGCGCGAGGTGCAGGTGCTGGGGTTCCCGGTGACGATCCGCGCGACCCCGGTGGCGTTCACGTGGTCGTTCGGCGACGGCGGGTCGCTGGGCCCCACGGCGGACCCCGGCGCCCCGTACCCGGCGATGACGACGACGCACACGTACACCCGCCCGGGCACGTACGCGGTGACCCTGACGACGACGTACACCGCGGAGTACGCGGTGGCGGGCCTGCAGTCCCGGCCGGTGGACGGCACGGTGGGGGTCGCCTCCCCCGCGACGACGCTGACCGCGCACGCCGGCACCACGGTCCTCACCCGCTGACCCCGTCCGCTGAACTCACCCGCTGAGCGGGTGACGATCCGGGCGAGGACGCCCAGCGCGCCGCACCGGTGCCGCACACTGCTGCAGCACCGCCGCTGAACACCTCGCACCGCCCCTGGAGAACCCGTGACCGGACCGTCCCGCCGCTCGTTCGTCGCCGCCCTCGCGGGCACCGGCATCGGCGCGGCCGCCGTGGGCGCCGTGGTGACGGACCGTGTCGAGGCGGGGCGCGGCGACGGATCGGCGGCGACCACCTCGGTGACGGTGACGCTCGCCGGGGCGGCCGCGGACGGCCCCGTCACCGGTCGGCTGTACGTGGTGCTCAGCCGCGACGACAGCAGCGAACCGCGCGACCAGGCCGGCGACCCGCTCGACGGGGCGCCGTTCTGGGGCGTGGACGTGCAGGGCTGGGAACCGGGCACAAGCCGCACGGTGCCGCTGGGGGCGGGCGCGGACGGGCACCCCTTCGCCGACGCGGCGGACCTGCCCGCCGGGGCGTACTCGGCGCAGGCGTTCGTCAACGTGTACACGCGGTTCACCCGCTCGGACGGTTCCGTGGTGGACCTGCACCTGCCCGGCGGCGACGGGCACGACGTGTTCCGCTCGGCGGGCAACCTGTTCGGCCCGGTGGCGCGGTTCACCCCCGGCGGCGGCGAGGCGCTGGAGCTGAGCGTCGACACCGTCGTGGCACCGGGCGACGAGGTCCCCGAGGGCGGCACCGCCCAGCAGGGCAACCCGCCGGACTCCGAGCACGTCCGGCACGTGAAGATCCGCAGCGAGGTCCTGTCGGGGTTCTGGGGGCAGGACGTGTTCATCGGCGCGGACGTGCTGCTTCCGCCCGGTTACGACGACCCGGTGAACCAGGCGGTGCGCTACCCGGTGGAGGTGCACCACGGCCACTTCCCCACCACCGCCCCGCGCGGCTTCCGCGAGGACGGCGAGGGCGACTTCAGCGCCTACTGGCTCTCGGGGACGGCCCCGCGGTTCCTCGTCGTCACCTTCCGGCACGAGAACCCCTTCTACGACGACTCCTACGCCGTGGACTCCGCGAACATCGGCCCCTACGGGACGGCCCTGAACACGGAACTGCTGCCGGAGATCGACCGGACCTTCCGCACCGTCGGGCAGCGGTGGGGGCGGGTGCTCTCGGGTGGTTCGACGGGCGGCTGGGAGGTCGTGGCCACGCAGGTGACGTACCCGGACCTGTACCGCGGGGCGTGGGCGGGGTACCCGGACCCGCTGGACTTCCGCGCCCTGGGCCTGGTGGACGTCTACTCCGACGAGGACGCGTACGCCACGAGCACCGAGTACCAGCGCACGCCGGTCCCCTTCACCCGGGAGAGCAGCGGGCGCACCACGCAGACCGTGGAGCAGGCGAACAGCTGGGAGCGCGCCCTGGGCAGCCGGGGGCGTTCCGGGCTGGGCCAGTGGGACGTGTGGCAGGCGGTGTTCTCCCCGCAGGGCCCGGACGGCTATCCCGCCGCGGTCTGGGACAAGGCCAGCGGGCGCATCGACCGGGCCGTGGCCGCGCAGTGGGCCGAGCGCTGGGACCTGGCCGCGCACGTCGAGCGGCACTGGGACGAGCTGCGCGAGAAGCTCGACGGCCAGCTGACCATCTACGTCGGCGACGCCGACACGTACTTCCTCGACGTGGCCGTGCAGCTGTTCAAGGAGCGCGTGGACGCCCTGGAGGGCTCCAACGTCACCTACCTGTTCGGCCGGGGGCAGTCGCACGGCTGGGAGCCGTGGACGTACCGGGAGTTCTACGACATGCTCGCCGACCACGTGGTGGCCGGCGCCCCGGCGGGCGAGGCCGAGGCGGCGCGGGCGTGGCGCGCGATGGCCGCACCGGCCGACGGCACGGGGGACGCGCCGCGGCAGTGACGCGCGCGCGCTGTTACGGTTCCCGCGGACCTCGATGGACCCTCCGAGGGGAGCGCCCGTGAAGCTGTGCGTGCTCGGCGGTGCGGGCTTCCGCACGCCGTTCGTCCACCAGGCGCTGCTGCGCGACACCGGGTCCCCGCGCGTCGACGAGGTCGCCCTGCACGACGTCGACGCCACCCGCCTCCAGGGCATGGTGCGCATCCTGCAGGAGATGGCGCGCGGGTTCCCCGACGCGCCGAGGATCACCGCGACCACGCAGCTGGCGCCGGCCCTGGAGGGCAGCGACTTCGTCTTCGCCGCCGTCCGCATCGGCGGGCTGACCGGGCGCTGCCGCGACGAGCGCGTCGCCCTGGACCTGGGCGTGCTGGGGCAGGAGACCACCGGTCCCGGCGGCATCGCCTACGCGCTGCGGACCGTGCCGTACGCGCTGCGCGTCGCCGAGCAGGTGCGCCGCCTGGCGCCGGACGCGTGGTTCCTGAACTTCACCAACCCCGCCGGCATCGTCACCGAGGCGGTGCAGTCGGTCCTCGGCGACCGCGTGGTGGGCATCTGCGACACCCCCTCCGGCGCGGTGCGCCGCATCGCCGACCAGCTCGGCCTGGACCACCGGCGCGTCCATGCCGACTACGTCGGGCTGAACCACCTGGGCTGGCTGCGGCGCGTGCTGCACGACGGCACCGACGTGCTGCCGCGTCTGCTCCAGGACCGCGCGGCGCTGCAGGTGCTGGAGGAGGGCCTCGTCTTCGGCGCGGACTGGCTGCGCACGCTGGGCAGCGTGCCCAACGAGTACCTCTACTACTACTACGCCAACCGCGAGGCGGTGCGCACCCTGCGGGAGGCCCGGGAGACCCGCGGGGAGTTCCTGCTGCGCACGCAGGGTGCCTTCTGGGAGGAGCTGGCCCGCACCACCGAGGGCGCGGCCGACCTGTGGCGCGCCACCGTCAGCGCACGCAGCGCCAGCTACATGGCCGAGGCCAAGGGCGGCGTCCAGGGCGCCCCCGAGCACCCCGGGCAACCGGAGCTCGACCCCGCCCAGCAGGGCTACGCCGGCGTGGCGCTGGGGGTCATGGCGGCGATCAGCCGCGACGAGCGCTCCACCGTGATCCTCAACATCCGCAACCACGGCACCGTCGCCGGCCTGCCCGACGACGCGGTCGTGGAGGTGCCCACCACCGTGGACGCCGACGGCGTGCACCCGCTGCCCACGCCCGCGCCGGACCTGCACCAGCTCGGCCTCATGCAGCAGGTGAAGGCCGTCGAGCGGCACGCGATCGCCGCCGCCGTCCACGGCGACCGCACCGAGGCGCTGAAGGCCTTCGCCCTGCACCCGCTGGTCGGTTCCGTCGCGCTCGCCCGCGAGCTGCTCGACGGGTACGTCGAGCGCATCCCGGAGGTGGCGGCGGTCTTCGAGCGCTGAGGGCGCACGGCGCCTACCGGGACGCGGCCGCCTCCGCCTCCTCGTAAGCGCCGGCGGCGACCTCCACGCGGTCGGCGAGCTCGTCGAGCCCCTCCGCGGCCTGCCGGGCCGCCTGCGCGAGGGTGGCGAAGAAAGCGTGCGCGGCCTCGGCCGCGCGGCCGGCGCACCAGGCACCCGCCGCCGCGGCCTCCGCGTCGAGCGGGGCGCTGCGTCCACCGGCCCGGCGGCCCTCCTCGCGCAGCCGCACGGCCAGGGCGTGCAGCTCACCGGTGCTCACCCCGTAGCGCACGGCTCAGCCCCCCGTCGTCCAGGGGAAGGCGCGCCGCCGCCACACCAGGCGGTGCAGCCACCCGCGCAGGTCCACCGGCAGCACGGCGATCCCGGCGGCGCCCACCGCGCGGCGCAGCGCGTCGTCCGGCAGCTCCAGCATCTGCTCGACCTCGTCCACCAGAGCGTCCAGCACGCCGGCGGGCTCGCGCTCCAGCAGCGCCCGTTGCGCGCACCACGGCTGCGCCTCGAGCCGCTCGAGCGCCGGACCCAGGTAGGCGGTGCCCACGGCGGCGAGCACGGGGTGCTCACCGCTCCCGTCCGGCGGGGCCAGCTCGGGGTGCGCGTCGAGCACCACCGGCGCACCGGTCGCGTCCCGCTCCACGACCAGGGCGACGTGGCGGGTCGCGACCGACACCTCCGGCCGGGCGGTGACGACGACGCCGACGGGGTGCCCGGCGTCCACGAGCAACCGGTAGCGGCGCGGTGCCCCGGTGCCCTCGCGCCAGGCGCGCCGCAGCTCACCACGCCCGGCGTCCAGCGCGCCGGTCACCACGGCGGTGAGGTCGAGGCCCTCGTCGAAGCGGCCCGTGCGGTGCAGGGACGGCGCCTCGCGCCCCGGCGCACGCCCGGCCCGCCACCGCTCAGCGACGGGGACGGCGCCGGCGCCGGCGCCGGCGACCAGGCGCTGCTCGAACCAGTGCGCCCACGCCGACCACGACGTCCCCTCCGGGGGCGCCCCGGCGCTGCCGGTGACCTGCTCGACGAGCTCGCGCGGACCGGCGACCGCACGCAGGGCGGCGCGCCACTGCTCACGGGCGGCCGCGGTGCGCAGCGGGTCGGTGGCCAGCACCGTCTCCAGCGCTGCCCGCGGGTCGAGCCAGTGCTCGGCGGCGTCGCCGGCGAACAGGGACAGCACCTGCAGCAGGTCCCACCGCTCCTCACAGGTGGGCAGGTCCTCCGGCCAGGAGGAGAGCACCCGGGGCGCGGTGCCGGACAGGTCCAGCCGCACCACCGCGCACGACACGGGCCGCTCGGTGATGCTCGCACCGTCGCGCACGAGCAGGCGGCCCGACGAGGCGGGCACCGTGAGGCGCAGCTCGAGCCAGGGTTCGCGGTGGGCGGCGGCCCGGCGCACCCGTGCCTCGTGGTGCTGCAGGGCACGGGTGGTCCACAGCTCCGCGCTGTCGCGGTCGCTCCACCGGGACGCTCGCGGGGCGGGGGGCAGGACGCGTACGGCTGGGCGCTCGAAGGCCGGCATGGTCCTCCTGTCGTCGGCGGCACGACGGTAGTGACGCGCCCGGCCGCGCCGGTGCTGTCCACAGGTGGCCCACCGGAGGTTGCGAGTGTCCACAGGCGCACATATATTTAAAGATGCAAATACAAAGTCAGGAGCACCCATGCCCGCCCCGCGCCGCCTCGCGCTCGGCTTCCTCACCTTCGTCCCCGATCACGGGGGTCCGGCCGGTCCTGCCGCCGCGCTCGAGGAGGGCCTGGGGATGGTGCAGCTGGCGGAAGACCTGGGCTACGACACCGCATGGGTGCGGGTGCGCCACTACGAGCCCTTCCTGTCCTCCCCCATGACGTTCTTCGCGGCCGCCTCGCAGCGCACCTCACGCATCCACCTGGGCACCGGGGTCATCCCCATGCGCTACGAGGACCCGTACCGGCTCGCCGAGGACGCCGCGACGGTGGACCTGCTCAGCGGCGGGCGCCTGGAGCTGGGTCTCAGCAACGGCATCGCTCCTCTCGCCGCGATCCTGGACCCGGTGCACGGCGCCTCCGAGCGCGGCTTCGCGGGAGAAGCCCAGCACCGCATCGCCGTCCTGCGCGACGCGGTGGCGGGCCGACCCGTGGGACGAGCGGAGAAGAGCTACATGAGCGTCCCGGCCGGTGAGGACCTGGTGGTGAGCCCCCACGCACCGGGCTTGGCCGACCGCCTCTGGTACGGCGCCGGCAGTGAAGCCACAGCCGTGCGGACGGGCGAGCAGGGACTGCGCCTGCAGGTGTCGACCTTGAACACCGAGGAGACGGGCGAGCCCTTCGACGTCGTCCAGGCGCGTCAGATCACCAGCTACCGCACCGCCTTCGCTGAAGCTGGGCACGCTCGGCGGCGCGCTCCACGCGTCAGCACCGGCCGCATCGTCCTCCCCTTCCTCGACCCCCGGGACGAGGACGACCACCGCGGCTTCATCGAGGGCTACACGTCCGGGATGCTCGACGACGGGCGCCCCAGGGACCCCTCGCCCTTCCCCGTCCGCTACAGCAGCATCCTCAGGGGTGACCCCTACACCATCACGAAGCACCTGCTGGCAGACGCAGCTCTCGCGGAAGCCGACGAGCTGGTCATCGTGCTGCCCGCCGACGGGCCGATCGCTGCGCACTGCAGGGTCCTCACCGTGGTGGCGCGGGACATCGCCCCACACCTCGGCTGGACGCCGGCGAGCTGATCGGCGCTCAGCGCAGGCGTGGGCAAGGCATCGCATCGGCCTTCACGGATCTCACGGAAGGCCCCGATACGTGGAAAGGGCCCGCACCCCCCACCAGGGGGCACGGGCCCTGACACCACTCACCCAACAAAAGAGGAGTGGCCGGCGGTGTCCTACTCTCCCACCCAGTCTCCCGAGCAGTACCATCGGCGCTGGCGGGCTTAGCTTCCGGGTTCGGAATGTGACCGGGCGTTTCCCCACCGCTATGACCACCGGACCACGA
>NZ_JAAALM010001063.1 GCF_009906395.1 Kineococcus indalonis | reverse complement strand
GATCTTTTCTGTGTCTTTGTGGTTTGGGTTCTTTGACTCAACGCCGCCTCGCGCACCGATCGCCTCGCCCCTGTGGTCCCGTTCGCGGGTGTCGTCCCGTTCGCGGGTGTCGTCCCGTTCGCGGGTGGGGTGGGTGGTGGTGTGTGGTGGTGGCAAGTGTGTAAGGGCGCACGGTGGATGCCTTGGCATCAGGAGCCGATGA
>NZ_JAAALM010001062.1 GCF_009906395.1 Kineococcus indalonis | reverse complement strand
GATCTTTTCTGTGTCTTTGTGGTTTGGGTTCTTTGACTCAACGCCGCCTCGCGCACCGATCGCCTCGCCCCTGTGGTCCCGTTCGCGGGTGTCGTCCCGTTCGCGGGTGTCGTCCCGTTCGCGGGTGTCGTCCCGTTCGCGGGTGGGGTGGGTGGTGGTGTGTGGTGGTGGCAAGTGTGTAAGGGCGCACGGTGGATGCCTTGGCATCAGGAGCCGATGA
>NZ_JAAALM010001061.1 GCF_009906395.1 Kineococcus indalonis | reverse complement strand
CAGGGCGGCCAGCGCGCGGTGCCCGTCGTTGGGCCGGGCGCGGCGGAAGTGCTCCCAGCCGACGTGGCTGCGCCCCCAGTAGCGCCACCGGGCCCGCGCCGAGCCGGTGAACTCCTGGTACGTCATGGGGGTGTGCCGCCGCAGGGAGCCGTTGGGGCCGCGGTAGTCCGGGATGCCGGAGTCGGTGGACAGCCCCGCCCCGGCCCAACGACGGGCACCGCGCGCTGCAGGGCGGC
>NZ_JAAALM010001060.1 GCF_009906395.1 Kineococcus indalonis | reverse complement strand
CAGTTGCGTGAACTTAATTTCATCAGGAGATCCCAGCTTGTGGAGGGCGAAAAGAATAAGCTGATAACCGTCGTACCGGACTCCGTTGTCATCCTCGTAGAAGTTTCGTTCCCTGCGCGCGCGCAGGGAACGAAACTTCTACGAGGATGACAACGGAGTCCGGTACGACGGTTATCAGCTTATTCTTTTCGCCCTCCACAAGCTGGGATCTCCTGATGAAATTAAGTTCACGCAACTG
>NZ_JAAALM010000105.1 GCF_009906395.1 Kineococcus indalonis | reverse complement strand
GGGCAGGGTGTCGACCCCGACGACCTCGCGCAGGAAGCCGCGCGCGCCGAGGAACTGCGCCAGGTGCTCGCGGTGCTGCCCGCAGGCCAGCCACGTCTTGCGCCGCTCGGGCGTGTGCAGGCTGGGGTTGTTCCACAACAGGCCGAAGTCGGCGGGGGAGGTGCAGCCGCGGGCGCTGCACACCAGGTCGGACGGAGGTTCGTGCCCCGGTTCCCCGCGGGTGCCGAGCGTGCGCGGCGCAGCGGGGACGGCTGGAGTGTCCACGGCGCCAGTCTCGCACCGGCCCGGGGCCGCGGCGACGGTCGCCCGCGGCGCGCCGCTCAGGAGTCCCGCCCGGCGGGGCCGCGCTGCGCGCCCGGGCCGGCGTCGTCGCCGGGCGAGCGCACCGAGGTGATGCGCGCCTCGACGGCCGGCAGGTCGCGCACGGGGACCTCCGGCACCGCGAAGGACTCCGGGGGCGGGCCCTTGGACTCGCGCCCGGCGTTGGCCAGCACGACGGCGACGTAGGGCAGGAAGAGGGCGCCGGCCACGAACAGCCAGCGGGTCCAGTGGTCCACCACCACGAAGAGGACGAAGCAGGCGGTGCGCACGAGCATCGAGACGACGTACTTGCGGTAGCGCACGCCGAGGTCGTCGGTGTGGGCGGTGGGGGCGGCGGTGATCCGGTAGACGCCCGGGTCCTCCGTGGCGTGGGTCCCGCTGGTGCGGGTGGGGTGCGAAGGCACCAGGCCACGGTAAGCCCGACCCCCGACACCCGCGCCCGGTGCGGACCCGCCGGATGCGTTAGCTTTCCTCCCCGTGCCCGACGCCACGACCGACGCCACCTCCACCACCGCGACCGGGACCGCGAGCGGCCCCGCCGCCGAGCGCACGCCCCGCAGCGTGCTGGTCACGGGCGGCAACCGGGGGATCGGGCTGGCCGTGGCGCGCGCCTTCGCCGCGCAGGGCGACCGGGTGGCGGTGACCCACCGCTCCGGGGAGGTGCCCGAGGGCCTGCTGGCGGTGCGCGCCGACGTCACCGACGGCGCCTCGCTGGACGCCGCCTTCGCGCAGGTGGAGCAGGCGCACGGGCCCGTGGAGGTCCTCGTCGCCAACGCCGGCGTCACCCGCGACCAGCTGCTCATGCGCATGGGCGACGACGACTTCGACGCCGTCGTGGACACCAACCTCGCCGGCGCCTGGCGCTGCGCGCGCCGCGCCGTGCGCGGGATGGTGCGCGCCAAGCGCGGGCGCATCGTCTTCGTCTCCAGCGTGGTGGGCCTGTACGGCTCGCCCGGGCAGACCAACTACGCGGCCAGCAAGGCGGGCATGGTGGGCCTGGCGCGCTCCATCGCCCGCGAGCTCGGCGGGCGCGGCATCACCGCCAACGTCGTGGCGCCCGGCTTCATCGAGACCGACATGACGCGCCAGCTGCCCGAGGCCACCCAGGCCGACTACAAGGGCCGCATCCCCGCCGGCCGGTTCGGCGCCGTCGACGACGTCGCCCGGGCCGTGCTGTTCCTCGCCGACGCCGGCTACGTCAACGGCGCGGTGCTGCCCGTCGACGGCGGCCTCGGCATGGGCCACTGACAGAAGCTGAAGGATCGGAGAGAGGAACCCATGGGTCTGCTGGACGGCAAGCGGCTGCTCGTCACCGGAGTGCTCACCGACCGCTCGATCGCGTTCGCGGTCGCGCGCGTGGCGCAGGAGGAGGGTGCCGAGGTCGTCCTGTCGTCCTTCGGGCGCCAGATGAAGATCACCACCACGATCGCCAAGCGGCTGCCGGAGCCCGCGCCCGTGGTGGAGCTGGACGCCACCAGCGAGGAGGACCTCGCCGCGCTGGAGGGCCGGGTGCGCGAGCACGTCGACGGCCTCGACGGGGTGCTGCACTCCATCGGCTTCGCGCCCAAGGACGCCATGGGCGGCAACTTCCTCAACACCGAGTGGTCCAGCGTGGCCACCGCGCTGCAGGTCTCGGCGTACTCGCTGAAGTCCATCGCCGTGGCGGCGCTGCCGCTGATGGCCAACGGCGGCTCGGTCGTCGGCCTGACCTTCGACGCGCGCGTGGCGTGGCCGGTGTACGACTGGATGGGCGTGGCCAAGGCCGCCTTCGAGTCCACCGCCCGCTACCTGGCCCGCGACCTGGGGCCGAAGGGCGTGCGCGTCAACGTCGTCTCCGCCGGGCCGCTGCGCACCACCGCCGCCACCTCCATCCCCGGCTTCGAGACCCTCGAGGGCACCTGGGGCGAGCGCTCCCCGCTGGGCTGGGACGTCACCGACACCGAGCCGCCGGCGCGCGCGGCCCTGGCGCTGATGTCGGACTGGTTCCCCGCCACGACCGGCGAGATGATCCACGTCGACGGCGGCTTCCACGCCATGGGGTCCTGAGGCGCCCCGTGCCCGCCGAGCGCCCGCCCTCCGGCGGCCGGCAGCTGGCCGTGCTGGCCGGGGCGATGGTCCTGGTGGTCGTCGTGCTGGTGCTGCTGGCGACCTGGGCCAGCCGGCGCGGCTGACCCCCGCGCCGGGCCCGGCCCCGGCCGCACGACCCCTCGCGGTCGTGCGGCCGGGGTCGTTCAGCGCGTCCCGGCGCCTCCGCCGGCGAGGGCATCGTCGGCCAGGTCGGCGTCCTCCACGTCCTCGCGGGTGATGCCCAGCAGCGGCAGGACCGCGTCCAGGTAGGGCACGTTCACGGCCGCGTCGGCCTGCTCGCGCACCACCGGCTTGGCGTTGAAGGCGATGCCCAGGCCGGCCGCGCCGATCATGTCCAGGTCGTTGGCGCCGTCGCCGATGGCGACGGTGCGGTGCAGCGGCAGGCCCTCGGCCGCCGCGAACTCCCGCAGCGCCACCGCCTTGGCCGCCCGGTCCACCACCGGCCCCAGCAGCCGGCCGGTGAAGCGCCCGTGCACCACCTGCAGCCGGTTGGCGCGCACGTGCGCGATGCCCAGCTCGGCGGCCAGCGGGCCGACGACCTCCAGGAAGCCTCCCGAGACCAGCGCCAGGGTGAAGCCGAGGCGGTGCAGGGTGCGGCACAGGGTGCGCGCGCCCGGGGTGAGCACCACCGCCTCGCGCACCCGCTCCACCACGGAGACGTCCAGGCCCTCCAGGCACGCCACGCGCTGGCGCAGCGAGGCGGCGAAGTCGATCTCCCCGCGCATGGCGCGCTCGGTGACGGCGGCCACCTCCGCCTCGCGGCCCGCGTGCGCGGCCAGCAGCTCGATGACCTCCTGGCGGATGAGCGTGGAGTCCACGTCCATGACGACCAGGCGCCGGCCCAGGCGGGCCAGGCCGCCGGGGGAGACGGCGGCGTCCAGGCCGTGCCGGCCCGCCTCGGCGGCCAGGGCCCGGCGCAGCTCCAGCACCTCCTCGGCGGTGGCGTCCACCGACACGTCGAACTCCACGCTCGTCACCGGCGTGGAGGACATGCGCCGCACCCGGTCCACGTTGGCCCCGCGCTCGGCGAGCACCGCGGTGGTGCGGGCGATCGCGGCGGGCAGCAGGGGGGCGCCCAGCAGCGTCACGTGCAGCCGCCGGGGCCGCGCGGCCGGGGCGACGGGCTCGCGCACGGTGCAGGTCACCTCCAGCCCGTGCGGGCGCCCCCAGCCGCGCAGGGCGGAGGTGAGCGCCGCCGGGTCGCCGGTGCCCACGAGCACGGCCAGGGTCAGCACGCCGCCCACGACGACCTGCTCGACGTCGAGGACCTCCGCGTCGGTGCCGGCCAGCGCCGTGAAGAGCGCGGAGGTCACGCCGGGGCGGTCGGCGCCCGTGACGGTGACCAGCAGCGCGGGGGCGGTGCCGGGCACGGGGCCCGGCGACGTGTCGTCGAGGGTTCCGGGCACGACGGGGAGGCTACCGGTCCGCCGCGCCCGTCCCGGGCGCGGCGGACCGCTGCCGGCTCAGGCGCGGGCGGCGTTCTTCTCGTCGCGCCAGGCCAGCCAGTCCGCCAGCGGCGCCAGGTCGAAGTCCGGGCCGCCGACGCCGATCGTGAACAGCCGCGTGCCCACCGCGTGCAGCGCCTCGCCCTTCTCGGCGGGGCTGTCGGCGGCGTCCACGCCCGCCGAGCGCTCGATCTCGCCCGGGTCGCGGCCGATCGCCGCGCAGTGCCCGTCGAGGACCTCGTGCTTGCGCGCGATGGTCTCCGGGTCGCCGAAGCCGTGCCAGATGTCGGCGTGCCGGGCCACCAGGCGCAGCGTCTTCTTCTCCCCGCCCCCGCCGATGAGGACGGGGATGTGCCGGGTGGGGGCCGGGTTGAGCTTGGCCAGGCGCGACTCGATGCGCGGCAGGTCCTCGGCGAGCCTGTCCAGCCGGCCGCCGGCGGTGCCGAACTCGTAGCCGTACTCGGCGTAGTCCTTCTCGAACCAGCCCGAGCCGATGCCCAGCACGAGACGGCCGGTGCCGCCGTCGTGCGCCGAGACGTGGTCGACGGTGCGGGCCATGTCCGCCAGCAGCTCGGGGTTGCGGTAGCTGTTGCAGGTCACCAGCGCGCCGATCTCGATGCGGCTGGTGGCCTCGGCCCAGGCGGCCAGCATCGTCCAGCACTCGAAGTGCAGGCCGTCGGGGTCGCCGTACAGCGGGTAGAAGTGGTCCCAGTTGAAGGCGACGTCCAGGCCCATCTCCTCGGCGCGCGCGGCCGCCGCGCGGATCGCGGGGTACTGCGCGTGCTGGGGCTGGAGCTGGACGCCGATGCGCACCGGACGGTCGCCGGCGGGTGCGGGGGAAGTCATGGCACGGATGCTGCCGCACCGGCCCCCCCGGGCGACAGGGGCGCGCGGGGGGGCCGGTGCGCCGGCGGGCGCGGGCTCAGTGCGGCGGGACCGTCTGCCCCTTGCCCACGACCGTCAGGCCGGAGTCGGTGACCGTGAAGCCGCGGGCGCGGTCCTCGTCGGGGTCCACGCCCACGCGCGCGTCCTCGGGCACCACGACGTTCTTGTCGAGGATCGCCCGCTGCACCACCGCGTGCCGGCCCACCTGCACGTTGTCCATCAGCACGGACTCGCTGACGTGCGCCCAGGAGTCCAGGCGCACCCGCGGGGAGACCACGGACTTCTCCACCAGGGCGCCGGAGACGACGGTGCCCGCGGAGATGATGGAGTTGACCGCGTGCCCGTAGGTGCCCTGCCAGCCGTGCACGAACTTCGCCGGCGGGTAGAAGTCCTGCGCGGCGATGATGGGCCACTCGTAGTTGTAGAGGTTGAAGACCGGCAGGACCGAGATGAGGTCCATCTGCGCCTCGAAGTAGGCGTCGATGGTGCCCACGTCGCGCCAGTAGGCGCGGTCGCGGTCGGTGGCCCCGGGCACCTCGTTGTCCTTGAAGTCGTACACGCCGGCCAGGCCGCGCTCGACGAAGTCGGGCACGATGTCGCCGCCCATGTCGTGCTTGGAGTCCTCCCGCTCGGCGTCGCGGGTCACCGCGTCCACGAGCGCGTCGGCGTCGAAGACGTAGTTGCCCATCGAGGCCAGCACCTCGTGGGGGGAGTCGGCCAGGCCCTGCGGGTTCTTCGGCTTCTCCAGGAACTGCGCGATGCGGGTGCTGCCCGGCTCGGTCTGGATGACGCCGAACTGGTCGGCCAGCGAGATGGGCTGGCGGATCGCCGCCACCGAGCACGGCGCCCCCGAGGCGATGTGCGCCTCGACCATCTGGGAGAAGTCCATCCGGTAGACGTGGTCGGCGCCGACCACGACGACGATGTCGGGGCGCTCGTCGGAGATGAGGTTCATCGACTGGTAGATCGCGTCGGCGCTGCCCAGGTACCAGCGCTTGCCCACGCGCTGCTGCGCCGGCACCGAGGCGATGTAGCTGCCGAAGAGGTTCGACATCCGCCACGACTGCGAGATGTGGCGGTCCAGGCTGTGCGACTTGTACTGCGTGAGCACCACGATCTTGCGGTACCCCGCGTTGACCAGGTTGGACAGGGCGAAGTCGATGAGGCGGTAGGTGCCGCCGAACGGCACGGCGGGCTTGGCCCGATCGGCGGTGAGGGGCATGAGCCGCTTGCCCTCCCCGCCGGCGAGGACGATCGCGAGGACGTTGGGAGCAGCCACGAGGGGCACCATAGGGCCGCGACCGCCACGATGCCCGGGCAACACCCCAGCACGTCGGGGACCCGTCGCCCCGGCGGCGGGCGCCAAGGGGCAGGATCACCGGTGCCGACCGGCCGAGACGAGGAGCGATCATGCGCGTGGACCTGCTGACCAGGGAGTACCCGCCGGAGGTCTACGGCGGTGCCGGGGTGCACGTGGCCGAGCTCGTGCGGGCCCTGCGCGCCGTCGAGGGCGGGCCCGAGGTCCTCGTGCGCTGCTTCGGCGCCCCCCGCCCCGAGGAGGGCGTCACCGCCTACGGCGAGCCCGCCGAGCTGGCCGGCGCCAACGCGGCGCTGCGCACCCTGGGCGTGGACCTGCCCATGGCCGCCGGCACCGCCGGCGCGGACCTGGTGCACTCGCACACCTGGTACGCCAACACCGCCGGCCACCTGGCCTCCCTGCTGCACGGCGTGCCGCACGTGGTGACCGCCCACAGCCTGGAGCCGCTGCGGCCGTGGAAGGCCGAGCAGCTCGGCGGCGGCTACGCCCTGTCCAGCTGGGCCGAGCGCACCGCCTTCGAGGCCGCCGCCGCCGTCGTCGCCGTCAGCGCCGGCATGCGCGCCGACATCCTGCGCAGCTACCCCGCCCTGGACCCCGCGCGGGTGCACGTGGTGCACAACGGCATCGACGCCGCCGACTGGACGCCCGTGGAGGGCCGCGACCTCGTGCGCGCCAACGGCGTGGACCCCGACCGCCCCAGCGTCGTCTTCGTCGGGCGCATCACCCGCCAGAAGGGCCTGCCGCACCTGCTGCGCGCGGCCGCCCAGCTGCCCGCGCAGGTGCAGCTGGTCCTCATCGCCGGCGCCCCGGACACCCCGGAGATCGCCGCGGAGGTCTCCGGCCTGGTCGCCGAGCTGCAGCAGCGCCGCTCCGGCGTGGTCTGGCTGGACCGCCACCTCAGCCGCCCGGAGCTGCTGGAGCACCTCTCGCAGGCCACCGTCTTCGTGTGCCCCTCGGTGTACGAGCCGCTGGGCATCGTCAACCTCGAGGCCATGGCGTGCGGCGCCGCCGTCGTCGGCACCGCCACCGGCGGCATCCCCGAGGTCGTGCAGGACGGCGTCACCGGCTGGCTGGTGCCCATCGAGCAGGTGCAGGACGGCACCGGCGCCCCCGTGGACCCCGACCGGTTCGTCGCGGACCTGGCCGCCGCCCTCGCCGACGCCGTCTCCGACCCCGACCGCGCCCGCGAGCGCGGCGCCGCCGGCCGCCGCCGCGCCGTGGAGGCCTTCAGCTGGTCCGCGATCGCCCGCCGCACGCTCGAGGTGTACGAGTCGGTCCTCTGAGACAGCATCGGCCCCATGCCGCCCACCGCGCCGACCCGCACCTGCCCCCCGACCTCCCGGGTCGTCGCGGTGGAACCCGTCCTGCCGCCGCACCGCTACGAGCAGGAGGAGGTCTCCGCGCAGCTGGTGCCGCTGCTGGCCCCGGAGGGCCCGCGCCGGCGCCTGCTGCACCGCCTGCACGCCGCCAGCGGCGTGCAGCGGCGCCACCTGGCGCTGCCGCTGGAGCGCTACGCGCAGCTGGACTCCTTCACGGCCAGCAACGCCGCCTTCGCCGAGGTCGGCCTGGACCTGGCCGAGCGCGCCCTCAAGGGCGCCCTGGCCGGCGCCGGCGTGGAGCCGGAGGAGGTGGACTTCCTGCTGTTCACCACCGTCACCGGCGTGGCCGCCCCCTCGCTGGACGCCGCGCTGGCCGTGCGCGCCGGCCTGCGCCCCACCGTCCGGCGCCTGCCCTCCTTCGGGCTGGGCTGCGCCGGCGGGGCCGCCGGCCTGGCGCGCGTGGACGACTACCTGGCCGGGCACCCCGACCAGGTGGGCGTGCTGGTCTCGGTGGAGCTGTGCTCGCTGACCCTGCAGCACGAGGACTCCTCCACCGCCAACCTCGTCGCCAGCGGCCTGTTCGGCGACGGCGCCACCGCCGCGGTGCTCGTCGGGGCCGAGCGCGCCGCCGGCACGCCCGGCTGGGACGTGCTCGCCTCGCGCAGCCGCCTGTTCGCCGGCACCGCCGGCTCGCTGGGCTGGGACGTGGGCAGCTCCGGCTTCAGCATCGTGCTGGCCGCCGACCTGCCGGACCTGCTGGCCGCCGAGGTGGGCGCGGAGGTGGGCGCCCTGCTGGGCGAGCAGGGCCTGGACGTCGCCGCGGTGGAGCGCTGGGTGGTGCACCCCGGCGGGCCGAAGGTCCTCGACGCCGTCGCCGGCGCCCTGGGCCTGCCCGGCGGCCCGCGCGGCGCCCTGGCCCCGAGCTGGACGTGCCTGCGCGAGGCCGGCAACCTCTCCAGCTCCTCGGTGCTGCACGTGCTGGCCGCCACCGAGCGCGTGCCCGGCGAGCACGCCCTGGTGCTGGCCGTGGGACCCGGCGTGGGCACCGAGCAGGTCCTGCTGCGGGCCGCCGCGTGAGCGGCGTCGCGCTCTTCGGCGCGCTCGTGCTGGCCACCGGCCTGGAGCGGCTGGCCGAGCTGGTCGTCTCCACCCGCAACGCGCGCTGGTCCTTCGCCCGCGGCGGGGTGGAGAGCGGGCGCGGGCACTTCGGGCCGATGGTCGTGCTGCACACCGGCCTGCTGCTGGCGTGCCTGGCGGAGGTCGTCGTCGCCGACCGCCCGTTCCTGCCGGCCCTGGGCTGGCCGGCGCTGGTGCTGGCGCTGGCCAGCCAGGTGCTGCGCTGGTGGTGCATCGCCTCCCTGGGGCCGCGCTGGAACACCCGCGTGATCGTGGTGCCGGGCATGCCGCCGGTGGTGCGCGGGCCCTACCGGTGGCTGAAGCACCCCAACTACCTCGTCGTGGTGCTCGAGGGCGTCGCGCTGCCGCTGGTGCACACGTGCTGGGTCACCGCGCTCGTGTTCACCGTGCTGAACGCCGTGCTGCTGCTCGGCTTCAGGCTGCCGGCGGAGAACCGGGCGCTGGCCGCCCTGCCCGCCCCGGAGCCGGCCGCGCGCTGACCAGCAGCGAGGCCACCGCCGCCAGCAGGCACAGCGCTCCCGCGCCCACGAACGCCCCCGCGTAGTCGCCGGTGGCGTCGCGCACCGCCCCGGCGCCGAACGCGGCCACCGCCGCCCCCAGCTGGTGGGCGGCGAAGACCCAGCCGAAGACCACCGGCCCCGCCGCGCCGAAGTGCTCCCGGCACAGCGCCACCGTCGGCGGGACGGTGGCGATCCAGTCCAGGCCGTAGAAGACCACGAACACCCACGTGGCCGGCTGCACGTCCGGCGCCAGGACGCTCGGCAGCAGCAGCAGCGAGACCCCGCGCAGGCCGTAGTAGCCCAGCAGCAGCAGCCGGGGGTCCACCCGGTCGGTCAGCCAGCCGGAGGCGATCGTGCCGGCCACGTCGAACAGGCCCACCAGGGCCAGCAGCGAGGCCGCCGTCGTGGCCGGCATGCCGTGGTCGTGGGCGGCCGGCACGAAGTGCGTGCCGACCAGGCCGTTGGTGCTGGCCCCGCACACCGCGAAGCCCGCGGCCAGGAACCAGAACGCCCGCCGGCGCACCGCCACGCGCAGCGCCGCGGTCGCCGACAGCGCCGCCGGGGGCCGCGCAGCCGCGACCGCGGCGCTGCGCGTGGCGGTGC
>NZ_JAAALM010001059.1 GCF_009906395.1 Kineococcus indalonis | reverse complement strand
GGCGAGGACCCCACAGCCCGGAAGGACCTGCGACGCCCATGGACAACGCAGCGGTGCCCGACTTCACGGTCGACACCCTCGGCCCCTGCACGGTGGACTCCCCGCTGGCCCCGCGCCTGCAGGCGCGGGGCCAGCGGGGAGTCCACCGTGCAGGGGCCGAGGGTGTCGACCGTGAAGTCGGGCACCGCTGCGTTGTCCATGGGCGTCGCAGGTCCTTCCGGGCTGTGGGGTCCTCGCC
>NZ_JAAALM010001058.1 GCF_009906395.1 Kineococcus indalonis | reverse complement strand
CTGGACGACATCGTCGACCAGCTCGTGCCCGCCCTGCAGGACCGCGGCGCCTACCCCACCGAGTACGTGGGCACCACGCTGCGCGAGCACCTGGGGCTGAGGGCCCCGCTCACCCACCGCTGACGCGTGCGCGGGGATCGACAGCACCGCAGCGGGTGCGGTAGTTTCTCCCCGTCCATCCAGAGCGGCTGAGAGACCTGGCTCGACGACGCCGCAGCAACCCCCCGAGGGAACTCGGGCGCGGGTGCTTCC
>NZ_JAAALM010001057.1 GCF_009906395.1 Kineococcus indalonis | reverse complement strand
CGGCGCGGAGCTGGGGGTCCCGGCCACCGCGGTCGCGCTGGCGTACGTGCTGGCGCAGCCGTTCCCGACGTTCGCGCTCGTCGGCCCGCGCAGCGTCGCCGAGCTGCGCTCGTCGACGGCCGGCCTGGGCGTGCGGCTGGACGAGGCGCAGGTCGCCTGGCTGGACCTGCGCGAGGGCTGAGCCGCGCCCGCACGCGCAGCGAGGCCTTGACCTCCTCGGGCCGCCAGCCGAGGCGGCCGTCGGTCCACGTCGGCTCCGGCAGCAGCCGGCGGCCGACGAGCTGGTGCAGGGTGGCCACGTCCACGTCGTAGCGGTGGCT
>NZ_JAAALM010001056.1 GCF_009906395.1 Kineococcus indalonis | reverse complement strand
CCTGACCTACAAGGAGTTCGAGCTCCTCAAGCACCTGGCCCAGCACCCCGGGCGCGTGTTCACCCGCGCCCAGCTGCTGCAGGAGGTGTGGGGCTACGACTACTTCGGCGGCACCCGCACCGTGGACGTCCACGTGCGGCGGCTGCGCGCGAAGCTGGGCACCGAGCACGAGGGTGCCATCGGCACGGTGCGCAACGTGGGCTACCGCTTCGTCTCCTCCGGCCGCGAGGGCGAGGGCGGCCTGGACCCCGAGGTGCTGGCGGCGGAGGAGCCGGGCGCGGCCGGCCCGGCGGGCGGCTCGGCGGCGGGGGTCGCGGAGCGCTTCGCGGACCTGCGC
>NZ_JAAALM010001055.1 GCF_009906395.1 Kineococcus indalonis | reverse complement strand
GCTACATACTGAGCCGACAGCACGGTAAATACGTAAGCCTGCAAAAAGCCCACAAACAACTCCAGCGCAAAGAGCGCGAAGCTGAGGATCAGGGAGAGACCGCCAGCAACGTTGTAAATAATGCTGGACGGGTAAGTGAGAAGGAATCCGCCACCAACGACGAAGATCATGATGATCAAGTGGCCGGCGACCATGTTGGCAAACAGTCGCAACGACAGCGTTAGTGGGCGGGTGACGAAGTTTGACAAGAACTCCAGCGGGATGATGAGCCACCGTAGGTACCAGGGCACGCCGGGCGGCAGTACCGAGTCCTTAAGGTAGCGAATTCCCTTGGTCTTAAACCCAGCGATGACGTAGACGAACCAGGACACTATAGCTA
>NZ_JAAALM010001054.1 GCF_009906395.1 Kineococcus indalonis | reverse complement strand
ACTGCGACATGTCACACACGGGCCGACCTCGGACAACAGTGAATGATCGTGGATAACCGACCACCGCATCCTCTGCATCATGGCCGTCGACCGAGGCGCGCCCGCTGACGCGTGAGGTCACTACGTCAGCACCCACTGCCACACTGAGGTCTGATCGAGGCACCGCTCCACGGAGCAGGCGCGACCCGCCTAGCGCCGGTGTGGTGCCGCCGAGGGACGTCGGAGAGGCAGCAGGATGCACCACGTGCACGTCAGGATGAAGCGTCACGGCTTTGATGCCGCTTCCTGATGAGTCAGGATGGCGATCATGCCCAAGCAGTACCCGGCCGAGGTCAAGGACCGAGCGGTGCGGATGGTCCTCGATCACCAGGGCGACTACCCCT
>NZ_JAAALM010001053.1 GCF_009906395.1 Kineococcus indalonis | reverse complement strand
GGACTGGGCGGCGTGGCTGGAGCGCCTGGCCGACGCCGGCGTGGGCGCGGTGGGCTTCGGCACCGGGCTCAGCCACGCGCGGGTGCCCGCCCCGCTGGCGGCCGCGGCCGCGCGCCGCGGCGTGGCGCTGCTGGAGGTGCCGCCCGCCACCCCCTTCATCGCCGTCTCCGAGGCGCTGGCGGAGCTGCTGCGCAGCGGCGAGAGCGCCGCCGAGGCCGCCGCGGCGCAGGCCCAGCGGGAGCTGGCGGCGGCCGCGGGCGGGGCGGACGGCACCGGGCGGCTGCTCGCGGTGCTCGGGCGCGCCACCGCGGGCACCGCCTGGCTGGTCGACGAGCGCGGCGCGGTGCTGCGCGCCGGCGGCCCCGGGGCGCCGCCCGCGCCGACGG
>NZ_JAAALM010001052.1 GCF_009906395.1 Kineococcus indalonis | reverse complement strand
GGGCGGGCGGGTCGGCCAGGACGTCGAGGTCCTCGAAGAGGAACGCGGCGCGCGTCTGGGCGACGAGGTCGAAGACCAGCCGCAGCCGGGCGGTGGCGACCTCGGCGGGCAGCTCGGCGAGGGCGTCGAGGGGGACGGTGTAGACGGGCAGCAGCAGCTCGGCGGCCAGGGCGTGCGCGGTCATGGTCTTGCCGGTGCCGGAGGGGCCGGTGAGCAGCAGCCGGCGCACCGGTTCCAGGCCGTGGGCGCGCAGGGCGTCCTGGCGGCGCTGCTCGGCGAGCACGCGGTGCAGGCGGGCCATGACGTCGCCGCCGAGGGCGACGTCGGCCAGGCGCGCGGCGGGGTGCTGCACGGTCAGGGCGGCGGCGAGCTCGCCGCCGCCCTGAC
>NZ_JAAALM010001051.1 GCF_009906395.1 Kineococcus indalonis | reverse complement strand
GTCTCGGTGCTGCGCCGCGGCGCGCACGACCCCACCTTCCGCCGCGAGCCCGACGGCAGCGTGCGCCGCGCCACCCGCACCCCCGACGGCCCCGCCCAGCTGCACCTGGTGCCGCTGCGCGCGGCCGGGCAGGTGGAGGCGCGCGCCTGGGGCCCCGGCGCGCAGCGGGCGCTGGAGGGCGTGCCGGACCTGCTCGGCGCCGCGGACACCACCCACGCCGAGTTCGAGCCGCGCCGCGAGCACCCCGTGCTGCGCGAGGCCTGGCGCGCGCACCCGTGCTGGCGCCAGCCGCGCACCGGCGCCGTCTTCGAGGCGCTGTCCGCCTCCGCGCTGGAGCAGGTCGTCACCACCCGCGAGGCCTTCGCCGGCTGGCGCCGGCTGGTGCTGCGC
>NZ_JAAALM010001050.1 GCF_009906395.1 Kineococcus indalonis | reverse complement strand
CGGCCAGCGCCGACCACACCGACACCCCCGCCCACATCACGCCCCGGCGCAACCTGCTCACCCCCAGGTCGCGCAGGGCGCTGCGGAACAGCCGGTCGGCGGCGAGCCGGCCCACCGGCGCCGCGGCCAGGTACGAGGGCGGGCCGTCCGCGCCGGCGGTCAGCCCGTCGTGCACGAGGGCCGCCGGCAGGTGCCGGCCCGTCGTCGGCACCAGCCAGCTCAGCACCGGCGGCACCGAGGTCAGGTCGGTGGAGAACGTCGCCGGGTCCGCCGGCACCACCACCGGTCCCAGGCGCGCGTCCCAGTACCCGATCGCCCGCGGCACCCGGAACCGCTCGCGGTCGCCGTCGCCGCCGGCGAGGTAGCGGTGCAGCTGCACCTGCCCGGTCCAC
>NZ_JAAALM010000104.1 GCF_009906395.1 Kineococcus indalonis | reverse complement strand
CTCCCCCGCGGCCCGGGGCGGCTCGGGCGCCCGGCGGGTGCAGGCGCGCCCGGCCGCCTTCGCCGCGTACAGGGCCCGGTCGGCGCGGGCGAACAGCTGCGCCACCGGCTCCGCGCCGTCCCAGCGCGCCAGGCCCGCGGAGAACGACTGCCCCGAGGGCACCACCGCGCGCAGCCGCTCCAGCAGCGCCTCCACCCGCGCCGGGTCCAGCCCCTCGGCCAGCACCAGGAACTCCTCCCCGCCCCAGCGCGCCGGCAGCACGGCGCTGCCGGTGAGCCCGGCGCCGCCGGTGAGCTCGGCGGTCCACGCCCGGGCGCACCCGGCGAGCAGCGCGTCGCCGGCGGGGTGGCCGAAGGTGTCGTTGAACGCCTTGAAGCGGTCCAGGTCCAGCACCGCCACGACCAGCGGCGCCCCGGACGCCGCCGCCCGCCCGCGCGCCCGCTCCAGCTCGGCCTCCGCGGTGCGCCGGTTCACCAGGCCCGTCAGCGCGTCCGTGCGGGCCAGCTCGCGCAGCTGCGCGGCCTGCACCCGCAGGCGCCGCAGCAGGGTCCACATGCGCGCCACCACCAGCAGGAACAGCACCGCGGAGGTCACCACCACCGACCACGCCGACAGCGGCGCCCCCGTCAGCAGCTGCACCGCCAGCGTGCCCGGGGCCAGCAGGCTCGCGCCCGCCAGCAGCAGCAGCCGGCCGGCGCCCAGCTCGCCGCGGCGCTGCGGCGCCGGGTCGGAGAGCCGGCGCATCGAGGGGTGCAGGGCGGCGGTGCCCCACAGCGCGTAGGCCACCAGGAAGAACGGGTCGCTGCCCACGCCGTCGTGGCCGGTGGCGGCGTAGGCGACCTGGTAGGAGACGTCCGCCACGAGCATCGCGGCCGCCGCGGCCGTCAGGAGCCGGAAGCTGGCCGAGCGCGCCCCGGCCGCCGCCACCAGGCGCACCAGCACCGCCAGGACGAAGACGTCGCCGACCGGGTAGGCGGCGCTGACGGCGCCGCCGAGCAGGTCGTCGCCCAGGGAGCTCAGCGCCGGGCGCAGCAGGAACGTCCACGACACCAGCCCCGCGCCCACCGACAGGATCGTGGCGTCGATCACGCCCTCGAGGTCCTGGCCCGGGCGCGCCCGCCGTGCCAGCGACAGCAGCGAGGCCCCCAGCAGCGGGTAGGCCAGCAGGTAGGCGACGTCGGGCGGGGCGGGGTACGCCTGCGAGCCCAGGACGTCGTAGACGAGGGTGAAGAGCGCGTCGCCCAGGGCCCAGCAGCCCATCCCGGCGGCCATGCACCACCACGCGCCCGCCCGCACCGGCCGGTGCAGGCGCGCACCCACCGCGACGGCCACGGCGCTGGAGGCGCTCACGCAGCTCAGCAGCACGTCGTGGGCGGTGCCGCGCAGGCACACGCACACCACGGACAGCAGGCCGGCGACCACCAGGTGGCCGGCCCACGCGGGCGGACGGGACGGACGCCGGAGCACGCTGGGGCATCGGCGCGCCGGGGTGCGCTCTTCACCCCCGCGCGCTGCGGGATGATGGCGGCATGTCCGACGCCAGCACCGCCGAGCGCGCCGACGTGTACTCCATCGACACCCCGCCCCCCACGGTGTCCGGCTCGCTGCACATCGGGCACGTCTTCAGCTACACCCACACCGACGTGGTGGCCCGCTTCCAGCGCATGCGCGGCAAGTCCGTCTTCTACCCCATGGGCTGGGACGACAACGGCCTGCCCACCGAGCGCCGCGTGCAGAACTACTACGGCGTGCGCTGCGACCCCGCGCTGCCGTACGACCCCTCGTTCACCCCGCCGGAGAAGGCCCCCAAGAGCGACCGCGACTTCGTGCAGGTCTCCCGGCGCGGCTTCGTCGAGCTGTGCGAGCGGCTGACCGCCGAGGACGAGCAGGTCTTCGAGTCCCTGTGGCGGCGCCTGGGCCTGTCGGTGGACTGGGCGCACACCTACTCCACGATCTCCGCGGACGCCCGCGCCACCGCTCAGCGCGCGTTCCTGCGCAACCTCGCCCGCGGCGAGGCGTACGCCGCGGAGGCGCCCACCCTGTGGGACACCACCTTCCGCACCGCCGTCGCCCAGGCCGAGCTGGAGGACCGCGAGCGCGAGGGCGCCTACCACCGGGTGGCCTTCGAGCGCACCGACGGCGGCGAGCCGGTCCTCATCGAGACCACCCGCCCGGTGCTCATCCCCGCCGTGGTGGCCCTGGTGGCCCACCCGGACGACGAGCGCTACCAGCCGCTGTTCGGCTCCACGGTGCGCTCGCCGCTGTTCGGCGTGGAGGTGCCCGTGGTGGCGCACCGCCTCGCCGAGCCCGGCAAGGGCTCGGGCATCGCCATGATCTGCACCTTCGGCGACACCACCGACGTGACGTGGTGGCGCGAGCTGCAGCTGCCCACCCGCGCCGTCATCGGCTGGGACGGCCGCCTGGTGCGCGAGACGCCCGAGTGGATCGCCGGCGGTCCCGGCGAGGCGCTGTGGGCGGAGATCGCCGGCGCCACCGTGCACACCGCGCAGGAGAAGGTCGTCGCGGCGCTGCGCGAGTCCGGCGCGGTGGTCGGCGAGCCGAAGAAGGTCGTGCACCCGGTGAAGTTCTACGAGAAGGGCGACCGCCCCCTCGAGATCGTCACCACCCGCCAGTGGTACCTGCGCAACGGCGGCCGCGACGCGGAGCTGCGCACGGCGCTCCTGGAGCGCGGCGAGCAGCTCGCCTGGCACCCCGCGCACATGAAGCACCGCTACGACCACTGGGTCTCGGGCCTCAACGGCGACTGGCTGATCTCCCGGCAGCGCTTCTTCGGCGTGCCCTTCCCCGTCTGGTACCCCCTGGACCAGGACGGCACCCCCCGCTACGACGCACCGGTCCTGCCCGCGGAGTCCGCGCTGCCGGTGGACCCGGCCTCGGAGACTCCCCCGGGCTACGAGGAGTCCCAGCGCGGCGAGCCCGGCGGCTTCACCGCCGACCCCGACGTCATGGACACCTGGGCCACGTCCTCGCTGACCCCGCAGCTGGCCGGCGGCTGGGAGCGCGACGAGGACCTGTACCGGCGCGTCTTCCCCATGGACCTGCGCCCGCAGGGGCAGGACATCATCCGCACCTGGCTGTTCTCCACCGTGGTGCGCTCGCACCTGGAGACCGGTGGGCTGCCGTGGGCGCGCACCGCGCTGTCCGGGTGGATCCTCGACCCCGACCGCAAGAAGATGTCGAAGTCCAAGGGCAACGTCGTCACCCCGCTGGCGCTGCTGGAGGAGTTCGGCTCCGACGCCGTGCGCTACTGGGCGGCGTCCTCGCGCCTGGGCACCGACGCCACCTTCGACACCGGCCAGATGAAGATCGGCCGCCGCCTGGCGATGAAGCTGCTCAACGCCTCCAAGTTCGTCCTGGGCCTGGGCGTCGAGCGCGGCACCGCCGCCGACCCGGCCGCGGTCACCGAGGTGCTGGACGCCAGCGTCCTGGCCGACCTCGCGCAGGTGGTGCGCACCGCCACCGACGCCTTCGAGCGCTACGACCACGCCGCCGCCCTGGAGGCCACCGAGCGGTTCTTCTGGACGTTCTGCGACGACTGGGTGGAGCTGGTCAAGGACCGCGCCTACGGCGCGCGCGGGGAGGGCCCGCAGGCCTCCGCCCGGGCCACCGCGGCCATCGCGCTGCGCACCCTGCTGCGCCTGTTCGCGCCGTTCCTGCCCTTCGCCGCCGAGGAGGTGTGGTCCTGGTGGCAGGACGGCTCGGTGCACACCGCGCCGTGGCCCGCGCCCGACGAGCTCGGCGCGGCCGCCGCGGACGCGAGCGCCCTGGGCGTGCTCGGCGGCGCCGGCCAGGCCCTGTCGGCGCTGCGCAAGGTCAAGAGCGAGGCGAAGGTCTCGCAGAAGACGGCGCTGGGCGCGGCCACGGTCTACGGGCCCGCCGCCGTGATCGCCAGCGCCTCGCGCGCCGAGGCCGACGTCCTGGCCGCCGGCCGCGCCTCCTCGATCACCTGGCAGGAGGTGCCGGTCGCCGAGGGCGAGCAGTCCCCGGTCCTGACGGCGAAGGCGGAGATCGCCGAGCAGCAGGGCTGACGCTCCCCGTCGCGCTCGTGCTCGCACGGTCGGCCGGGAGCGCCCGGCACGCGCAGGGGCCCCGCGGTGCGCGTGCACCGCGGGGCCCCTGCGTGCGGGGACGGGTCGCTCAGCGCTCGACGGTCCCGGCGATGAACGCCTCGACGGCGTTGCGGCCGGTCTCGTCGTCGCGCTGCTCCGGCGGGGACTTCATGAAGTACGCCGAGGGGGACAGCAGCGGGCCGCCGATGCCGCGGTCCAGGCCGATCTTGGCGGCGCGCACCGCGTCGATGATGACGCCGGCGGAGTTCGGGGAGTCCCAGACCTCCAGCTTGTACTCCAGGTTCAGCGGGACGCCGCCGAAGGCCTCGCCCTCCAGGCGGACGTAGGCCCACTTGCGGTCGTCGAGCCACTGGACGTAGTCGCTGGGGCCGATGTGGACGTCGCGGGTGCCGAAGTCGGCCTGGACGTTGCTGGTGACGGCCTGGGTCTTGGAGGTCTTCTTGGACTCCAGGCGGTCGCGCTCCAGCATGTTCTTGAAGTCCATGTTGCCGCCGACGTTGAGCTGGTAGGTCCGCTTGAGCTTGATGCCGCGGTCCTCCAGGAGCTTGGCGAGCACCCGGTGGGTGATGGTGGCGCCGACCTGGGACTTGATGTCGTCGCCGACGATGGGCAGGCCGGCGTCGGTGAACTTCTGCGCCCACTCGGGGGTGCTGGCGATGAAGACGGGCAGCGCGTTCACGAAGGCGCAGCCGGCGTCGATGGCGCACTGGGCGTAGAACTTCGCGGCGTCCTCGGAGCCGACGGGCAGGTAGCAGACGACGACGTCGGCGCGGGCCTCGCGCAGGGCGGCGACGACGTCGACCGGCTCGGCGGTGGACTCGGTGATCGTCTCGCGGTAGTAGCGGCCCAGGCCGTCGAGGGTGTGCCCGCGCTGGACGGTCACGCCGGTGCTGGGCACGTCGCAGATCTTGATGGTGTTGTTCTCGCTGGCGCCGATGGCGTCGGCGAGGTCGGTGCCGACCTTCTTGTCGTCGACGTCGAACGCGGCGACGAACGTCACGTCGCGCACGTGGTAGTCGCCGAAGCGCACGTGCATGAGACCGGGGACGGTCGCGGTGTCGTCGGCGTCGGCGTAGAAGTGGACGCCCTGGACGAGGGAGGCGGCGCAGTTGCCGACCCCCACGATCGCGACGCGGATCTCGGACATCAGTTCTCCTGGGGAGGGGTGGCGGCCGGGGTCGCCGGCCGGGTGGGGGCACGGCGCTCGGCCGTGATGAGGCGGTCGAGCCAGTCGACCTCGCTGCGGACGGTCTCCAGGCCGTGGCGCTGGGCCTCCAGCGCGTACGCGTCGAGCTGGGCCTGGGCCCGTTCGATGGAGGCGGTGAGCAGCTCCAGGCGTTCGAGCAGCCGGGCGCGCCGGCCCTCGAGGATGCGCAGGCGCGTGCGGGGGGCCACGCGCTGGAACAGCGCGAGGCGCACGCCGAACGCGTCGTCCTCCCAGGCGGCGGGGCCGGCCTCCTCGAGCAGCTCCGCGAGCCGCTCGCGGCCTCGGTCGGTGATCTCGTAGACGACGCGGGCCCGCTTGGGGCTGACGGTGCCCGGGGGGCGCTGCGCGGTCGTCTCGGTGAGGCAACCGCCGGCCTGCAGGGCGCGCAGGCAGGGGTAGAGCGTGCCGTACGACAGGGCGCGGAAGGCGCCGAGCCGCACGTCGAGGCGGCGGCGCACCTCGTAGCCGTGCAGGGGGCCGTCGGCGAGCAGGGCGAGCACCGCCAGGGGCAGGACGTCACCGCGCCTGCGCACCACCGCTCACCCCCCGACGACCACGTCGATGCATCGGTCCGATGCATCGTGTGCACCCTAGGCGCGGCACCGGCGCGCGACAAGACCGACCCGCCGGAGCGGGGCGCGGAGATCGCCGCCGCGGGGGGTGCGGGGCGGTACGGTTCCCCCGTGCACCCCGAGGCCGCCGAACACCTGGAGCGAGAACTCGCCGTCCTCCTGCGCCGCTCGCGGGCGATCAGCCGCGAGACCGCCCGGACCGTGCACCCGGACCTGGAGCCGGAGGCGTACAGCCTGCTGGTGCGCCTGGACGACGTGCAGGAGGCGCGCCCCTCGGACCTGGCCACCTTCTTCGGGATCGGCAAGCCCACGCTGAGCCGGCAGGTGCAGCTGCTGGAGGGCCTGGGCCTGGTGGAGCGCTCCACCGACCCCACCGACGGCCGCGCCGTGCGGCTGCGGCTGTCCGCCACCGGCGTGGAGAAGGTGCACGCGGCGCGCCGGGCGCGCCGGGGCGGGGGTGCTCACGGCCCCGGGACGCCTCAGCGGTAGTTGACGAACTGCAGGGCCACGTCGAGGTCGGCGCCCTTGAGCAGGGCGATGACCTCCTGCAGGTCGTCGCGGCTCTTGGAGGTGACGCGCACCTCGTCACCGGTGACCTGGGTCTTGACGGTCTTCAGGCCGCTGTCGCGCACGATCTTGCCGATCTTCTTGGCGACGTCCTGCTCCAGGCCCTCCTTGAGGGTGGCGGTGATCCGGTACTCCTTGCCCGAGGCGGCCGGCTCGGAGGTGTCCAGCGCCTTGAGGGAGACGCCGCGCTTGACGAGCTTGGTCTGCAGCACGTCGAGGACGGCCTTCACGCGGTCCTCGGAGCTGGCCACCATGAGGATCGACTCCCCGCTCCAGCGCACGGAGGCGTCCGTGCCCTTGAAGTCGTAGCGCTGGGAGATCTCCTTGGCGGCCTGGTTGAGCGCGTTGTCGACCTCCTGGCGGTCGACCTTGCTGACGACGTCGAACGAGGACTCGCTGGCCACGTGAGCTGTTCCCTCCGGATGCGGTTCGTGCGGCCGGTTCGTCTCAGCCGCTGGACCTTGCTATCCTCTCACTCGCACCTGGTCCTCCAGGAGCACCTGGCGGGTTGCCCGAGCGGCCAAAGGGAGCGGATTGTAAATCCGCCGGCATTGCCTTCGTTGGTTCGAATCCATCACCCGCCACGTCGCGAGCGCGACCCGGGCCCGGAAACGGGCTCGGGTCGCGGCGTGTAGGCTGAGCCTCACGTCGTGCGAGCGACGAAGCACTGCCCCGATAGCTCAGTGGTAGAGCACTTCCTTGGTAAGGAAGAGGTCTCGAGTTCAATCCTCGATCGGGGCTCTCAGCGCCGGTGGGCCGCCCCCGCCGGCGTGCGGCGGAGTAGCTCAGTTGGTAGAGCAAGCGGCTCATAATCGCTGTGTCGTCGGTTCAAGTCCGGCCTCCGCTACGGACACTCGCAACGCAGGACGAGCGGCCGCCCCACCCGGGGCGGCCGCTCGTCCTGCGTCGTGCTCCGTGCGCTCGGTCGCGTACCCTGGGACGAGATCGCGGCGCTGAAGCCAGCCCGCAGGACCCCAGTTCAGGAAGAGGCAACCCGCCGTGGCCAAGACCACCGACGTCCGCCCCAAGATCACCATGGCTTGCACCGAGTGCAAGGAGCGGAACTACATCACCAAGAAGAACCGGCGCAACGACCCCGACCGGCTCGACCTGGCGAAGTTCTGCCCGCGCTGCGGCAAGAAGACCACGCACCGCGAGACCCGCTGACCCGGACCCGATCGCCGCAGTGACGTCCGTCACCGTCGACGAGTCCTTCCAGGGGCGGGTGTACCCCGCCTCCGGGACCACCGCCGTGACCGCCGGCGCGGTCCGGGCCTTCGCCCGGGCCGTGCGGGCGGTCCACCCGGCGCACCACGACACCGCCGCCGCGCGGGCCCTCGGCCACGCCGACGTGGTGGCGCCGCCCACGTTCGCGGTCACGCTGGCCCAGCGCGCCGACGCCCAGTTCGTCACCGACCCGGCGGCCGGCATCGACTACTCCCGCGTCGTGCACGGCGAGCAGTCCTTCACGCACCACCGCCCGATCGTGGCCGGCGACGAGCTGACCGCCGAGCTGCACGTGGACCGCGTGCGCGTCGTGCGCGGCAACGCGATGGTCACCACCCGCACCGAGCTGCGGCTCACCGACGGCACGCCCGTGTGCACGGCCGTGTCCACCCTCGTCGTGCGCGCCCCGGAGGAGCAGTGAGCACCGTCCGCTTCGAGGACGTGCGGGTCGGCGACGCCCTGCCCGCCGTCCGCCACGAGGTGACCCGCGCGGACCTGCGCGCCTACGCGGAGGCCTCCGGCGACCGCAACCCCATCCACCTGGACGCCGACGTGGCGCGCTCGGTGGGCCTGCCCGACGTCATCGCCCACGGCATGCTCACCATGGGGCTGGCCGGGCAGAGCGCCGCCGACTGGGCCGGCGACCCCGCCGCCGTCGTGCGGTACGGCACCAAGTTCACCGCCCCCGTCGTCGTGCCCGCCGAGGGCGCGGCCGTCGTCGAGGTCGCCGGCACCGTCGCCGCCCGCGACGAGGACGCCCGCACCGTCACCGTCGACCTCGCCGTGACCAGCGCCGGCGCCAAGGTCCTGGGGCGCGCCCGCGCCGTCGTCCGGCTGCCGTGAGCGGGGGCGCCCCCGCCGCCGCCGGTGCCGACCGCACCGCTCTGCGCGCCCGCACCGCCGTCTACGCCGTCTTCATCCTCAACGGCTTCGCCCTGTCCTCCTGGATCGCGCGCATCCCCTCGGTGCGCGACACCCTCGCCCTGAGCCAGTCCGCGCTGGGCCTGGTGCTGCTGTGCGGCTCCATCGGCGCCGTGGCGGCCATGCCCGTGGCCGGTGCGCTCGTCATCCGGCTCGGGCGCGTGCGCACCGTCAGCGCCGGGGCCGTCGCCGTCACCGCCGGGCTGCTGATCACGGCCTTCGGCGTGGACGGGCTGGGCAGCCCCGTCGTCACGGCCGCCGGCCTGCTGCTGCAGGGGGCGGGCACCTCCACGTGGGACGTGGCCATGAACGTCGAGGGGGCCGCGGTCGAGCGCCGCCTGAACCGCTCGATCATGTCGCGCTTCCACGCCGGCTTCAGCCTGGGCACCGTGCTGGCCGCGGGCTTGGGGGTGCTGCTGCTCGCCGCGGGCGTGCCCACCTGGCTGCACCTGGCCGGGGCCGTCGCCCTGGCCCTGACCGGTGCGCTCGTGGCGGTGCGCTCCTTCCTGCCCGAGCGCGAGCGCCCCGTCGACGGCTCCGCCGAGCACCACCCGGGCGTGGGGCTGCGCCGCGCCTGGCGCGAGCCGCGCACGCTGCTCATCGGCCTGATGGTGCTGTGCATGGCCTTCGTGGAGGGCACCGCCAACGACTGGCTGGCCCTGGGGCTGGTCGACGGCTACGGCGTCAGCCGCACCGTCGGGGTCGCCGGGTTCGCGGTGTTCGTCGTGGCCATGACCGTCGGGCGGGTGCTCGGCCCGGTCCTGCTGGAGCGCTTCGGGCGGGTGGCCTCGCTGCGCGGGTGCGCCGCGCTGGCCGTGGGCGGGGTGCTGCTGTTCGTGCTGGCCCCCTCCCTGCCGCTGGCCGTCGTCGGCGCCGCCGCCTGGGGCGTGGGCGCGGCCCTGGGCTTCCCCCTGGGCATGAGCGCCGCCGCCGACGAGGAGGCCAGCGCCGCCGAGCGCGTCAGCGTCGTCTCCTCCGTGGGGTACGCCGCCTTCCTGGCGGGCCCGCCGCTGGTGGGCTTCCTCGCCGACCACGTCGGGACCCTGGACGCCCTGCTCGCCGCGGCCGCCGCC
>NZ_JAAALM010001049.1 GCF_009906395.1 Kineococcus indalonis | reverse complement strand
CCCGTGCCGGGCGCTGGCAGCGGGCCGCGGGTCGCCGCCGCCCACCCGCCGCAGGAGCGGGTGCAGCTCCTCCACGAGCCCGGCGCACAGCAGGGCCACCTCCAGGGCCGGACCGGCGTGCAGGGCCGCGGACAGCTCCGCGGGCGGGGGGCCGGCCCCCGGGCCGGGGGTGGTGTCACGAACGCGCACGGCTCCCACCCTGCGGGGCGGGAGCCGTGATCGCAGCTCGGGCGTCAGTCGCCGGCGCCGGCCGGCTCGCCCTCGGCAGCGCCGGCCGCGGCGGGCGCTGCCGAGCGGCTGCGGGTGCGCCGGCGCCGGCGCGGGGCGCCGTCCTCCGCGCCCGCGGCGGTGCCGGACCCCGCGGTGGTGCCGGACCCCGCGGTGGTGCCGGAC
>NZ_JAAALM010001048.1 GCF_009906395.1 Kineococcus indalonis | reverse complement strand
GCCTGACCCGCCCCGCCTCCACCCCCGCGGTGGTCGTGGGGCGGGTCAGGCGACGAGGGAGAGGGAGACGCCCGCGGCGGGCGCCGCGGGCGCGGCGGACCCGGCGGCGCGCCCGCTCGAGGACGTCACGTCCAGCGGCTCCCCGGCGGCCCGGCGCAGCAGCTCCACCAGCGGCAGGCCCAGCGCCCCGCAGATCGCGGCGACGACCTCCGAGGAGGGCTCCTTGCCGCCGCGCTCGACCTGCGACAGGTGCGGCAGGGACACCCCGGAGGCGGCGGCCACGTCGGCCAGGGTGCGCCCCTGGTCGGTGCGCTCCTCGCGCAGCACCGCGCCGACCAGCTCGCGCAGCAGCGGGGCGGGCGGGGCGGCGGGGCGCCCGCGCACGGGCAGCAGG
>NZ_JAAALM010001047.1 GCF_009906395.1 Kineococcus indalonis | reverse complement strand
GCGCCGCCCTCCGCGGTGCCGGCGCCGGCCGGGCCGGCCGCGCGCACCCGCGGGACCGCGCGCAGCACCGTGGTGGAGGCGTCCGGGCGCCAGGTGCGCCGGGCGTCCGGGGAGAGGAACTCGCGCGCCACGGCCTGCTCACCGACCCCGGTGGCCGCCGCCAGCACGAAGCCGCGCACCACCTCCTCGGGCGTCGCGCCGGGCACCGGCCCCTGCGGGACCACCCGCAGCAGGCCGAGGCGGGGGTCGTCCTGCACGTGCCCGCCGGCCACCACCGGCCCCGAGCGCGGCAGGCCCGCGCACCCGGTCAGCGCCGCCAGCGCCAGCGCCACCACGGCCCGGCGCGGCGGCCCGGGCGGGCGGGGCGCGGCGCCCGTCACGGCACGGCCCCCGCC
>NZ_JAAALM010001046.1 GCF_009906395.1 Kineococcus indalonis | reverse complement strand
GTGCGCGAGCGGGGGGCGGCTCAGGGTGCCCCGGGCGCGCGCAGCTCGCCCAGCGGGACGTCGTGCAGCGGCTCGGTGACCCAGGTGGCGCGCACCGTGCCGCCGGCGGGGTCCAGCTGCAGCAGCAGGCGGTGCGGGGTCTCCACGAACACCACGTCGGCGCGCAGGGCGTCGTCGCCGGCGGGCGCCCAGCTCACCGCGAGCGCGCCGGTGCTCGTCCAGCCGGGGCCCAGGTCGGCCGCGACCTCCTCGCCGCGGCCCTGCAGCACCAGGCGCCAGCCGGTGCCGTCCGGACCGGCGCCCTCCGCGGCCCGCTCCAGGCGCGCGCCCGTCAGCTGCGCGGCGCCGGGCAGGGCGCGCAGGACGGCCGGGCGCCTGGCCGCCCTGGAGCTGGCC
>NZ_JAAALM010001045.1 GCF_009906395.1 Kineococcus indalonis | reverse complement strand
GCGCTCGGCCCGCCCCGCCGTGCGCGCGGGCGGGCCCGCCGCCGGCCCCGCCCCGCAGCGCACCTACCGCCTGCGCACCCGCGTCCTGCCGCGCGCGGTGGACCCGGAGGCGGCCTTCGCCGTGCTCGCCGGCGGCGCCGGGCCCGCGTTCTGGCTGGACAGCGCCCGCCCCGGCCCGGGCACCGGCCGCTTCTCCTTCCTGGGCGGCTCGGACGGGCCGGAGGCGGAGGTGCTCACGCACCGCGTCGCCGAGGGCGAGGTGCTCGTGCGCGACCGCGCCGGCCGGCGGCGCGTGCCCGGCGGCGTGCTGGACCACCTGGCCGCGCAGCTGGCCGCCCCCCTCGACGCGGCGGGCGGGGAGCAGGACGGGCAGGACCCGCGCGAGCTGCCCTTCGAC
>NZ_JAAALM010001044.1 GCF_009906395.1 Kineococcus indalonis | reverse complement strand
CGCGGGAGCGGCGTCCGCGCGGGCCGGCGGGCCGCGCGCGGGTGCGCCGACGCGCCCGGGCGGTGGGCTGGGGGCACCATGCGGGGGGAGCCGCCGGAGAGCCCGGTGGCCCGCGAGGTTCCGAGGAGGCGCGCCGTGGCCGACGCCGAGACCTACCAGGGCGAGTTCTACTGCGTGAAGTGCAAGGAGAAGCGGCAGGCGGAGGGCCGGGTCGTGGAGACCAACGGCCGCCGGATGGCCAAGGGCCAGTGCCCCGTGTGCGGCACGAACCTGAACCGGATCCTCGGCAAGGCCTCCTGAGCGGCCGACCGCGGCGAGCCCCGGGCGGGTCCACCGGGGCCGGCCCGGGCGGGCTGTGGACGACGCCGGCCGCGCCGGCGGGCGCTGGGGCAGGGTGGCCC
>NZ_JAAALM010001043.1 GCF_009906395.1 Kineococcus indalonis | reverse complement strand
CGCCGGCACGCCGTCGCCGACCGGGCGGGCCCCGGCACCGGCCTCGGCGAGCGCGGCGGCGGCGGCCACGAGGACCGGCCCGCGCGGGGCGGGGTCGGTGCCGGCGAGCACGACGGCGCGCTCGCCGAGGCGGGTGGGCAGCGGCGCGAGGGCGCGGGCGACGGCCTCGTGCAGGGCGGCGTCGTCGGTGGCCAGGGCGGGGCCCAGGACGGCGTCCCAGGCGGCGGCGGCACCGCGCCCGCGCACCTCCTCGGCGAAGCGGTCGGCCAGGCTCTGCACGGCCCAGTCCTGCAGCTCCTCCAGGCGGCGGGGCGCGGCGGGCTCGTCGTCGGCGTCGTCGGCGTCGTCCTCGACCTGCTCGCCGGCCCCCTCCCCGGCGAGCGCGCCCTGCCCGGCCCGCTC
>NZ_JAAALM010001042.1 GCF_009906395.1 Kineococcus indalonis | reverse complement strand
CAGCCGTTCGCCGCGCCCGACGCCGAGCGCCTGCGCGAGCTGGGCCTGGGGCGCGCCGAGCTGGCCGCCGCGGTGCGCGCCGGGCGCCTGGAGCGCCTCGCCGAGGGGGTCGTGCTCGCCCCCGGGGCGCTGCGCCGCGCCGCCGCGGAGCTGGCGCGCCTGCCGCAGCCCTTCACCGCCAGCGAGGCGCGCCGGGCGCTGGGCACCTCCCGCCGGGTGGCGCTGCCGCTGCTGCAGGCGCTGGACGCCGCGCGCCTGACCGCGCGCGACGCCGACGACCGGCGCCGCGTGCTGGCGCCGGGCGGCGGGGCGGCGGTGAGCCGTCCGGGGGGTCCGGTGCCCCCGCGCGAGTGACTCGGCATGTCGGTACCAGCACTGCGCGTGAGGTCGGTTCGAGACTGGCTC
>NZ_JAAALM010001041.1 GCF_009906395.1 Kineococcus indalonis | reverse complement strand
CCCCCCCACCTGCGACGGCACCCAGCTCGTCAACGGCACCACCAGGGTCGTGCTCAGCACGACCTCCGTCCCGGTCGACGACGGCGCGCTGGGGGTGGTGGATGCCCGGGTGGGTGAGCGGAACAGGCGTGGCGACTCCTTCGGCGGGACGTCTCGGCGGGAAGCCTCCCGCAGGGGCGTCAACCGCCCGTCACCCCACCGTCGAGGGATGCTCCCTCAGGTGACACCACCACCCTTGTGGTGACACCACCAATGGTGTCACAATGGCGTCATGGAGCTGACGCGGTACGTCGACGACCTGCAGCGCCAGCTGGCCACCGCGGCCGGCGCGGGCGGGGACGAGGCGCGCGAGCTCGCCGAGCGCCTGACCGCCCCGCTGGAGGCCGCCGCACGCCTGGTCCTGCTC
>NZ_JAAALM010001040.1 GCF_009906395.1 Kineococcus indalonis | reverse complement strand
CCCCCTGCGCGTGGATCGACCCGGGCCGCTGGATCCCCGGCGAGGCGCTCGTGCAGGGCACCAAGGTCGTCTTCAGCGGCGACACCGACACCCCGCGCGAGGACCTCATCGCCCGCGCGGTCGACGCCGGCCTGGACGTCATGAACGGCGTCAGCCGCACCACCGGGCTGCTGGTCACCAACGACCCGGACGCCGGGGTGCGCAAGGTCCTCGACGCCCGCCGGCACGGGGTGCCGGCGGTGGACGAGGCGCGGTTCGAGGAACTGCTGGCCGCGATCGCGCCGGGCACGCCGAAGGAGGCGTGAGCGAAGGGGGCGTGAGCGCGCCCCCTCTGCGGGAAAACCGCCGCGGCGGGCGGCGCCCGCTCCGTAGGCTCCCGCTCCTCGTCCCCGGCGAAGGGCCCCGC
>NZ_JAAALM010000103.1 GCF_009906395.1 Kineococcus indalonis | reverse complement strand
CGGTTGTGTCCATGGTGTATCTATCTTGGCACGGCCGGGCCCCGCTCAGCCCAGGGCCCCCGCCGCCAGGCGCAGGTCGGCCACCAGCCCCGCGTACGCCGCGTCGCGCTGCTCCTGCGGCACGCGCAGCACGGCGGAGGGGTGGATGGTGCCCAGGAACGTCTTCTCCCCGCGCGAGGTGCTCAGCCGCATCAGCTGCCCGCGGTGCTTGGTGACCCGGAAGTCCTTGGGCAGCAGGGCCCTCGCGGCCGTCGCGCCGAGGCAGACGACCACCTCGGGGTCCACCTGCGCCAGCTCCGCGGCCAGCCACGGCCGGCAGGCGGTGACGTGCGCGACGTCGGGGCTGGAGTGCACCCGGCGCTTGCCGGGCGCCTCCTGGGTGAAGCGGAAGTGCTTGACGGCGTTCGTGACGTACGTGGTGGCCACGTCGATGCCCGCCTCGGCCACGGCCCTCTGCAGCAGCCGGCCGGAGGGGCCGACGAACGGCACGCCGCGGCGGTCCTCCTGGTCGCCGGGCTGCTCCCCCACCAGCGCCAGGCGCCCGTGCACGTCGCCGGCGGAGAAGACCACCTGGGTGGCCGGTTCCCACAGCTCGCAGCCGCGGCACCCGCGCGCGGCCTCCCGCAGCGCCTCGACCCCGGCCCCCCCGGGCACCCAGCCGGCCGCGCCGGGCCGCTCGGGCCGCCCGGGCCGCCCGGGTCCGGCGGGGCCCCGGTCGGAGGTGCGCTCGGGAGCGCCCTCGCGGGCACCCCCGGGGGCGCCGGCGGTCTCCACGGGTGCCAGGGGAAGCTGCTCGTCCACGCGCCGATGATGGCCCGCGGCCGCGCGGGCCGCCCGCGGTGGCGCCCCGCCGCCCGCTGCGGGGCGGGGCGCCGCTGCGGGTCAGCGGCCGCGGCGCACCGAGGCGACGCTCTCGGCGACCGCCGCGGCGGCGGTGCGGCCGGCGGACTTGGCCTTCTTGTCCACCCGCTTCTCCTTGAGGGACTTGCCGGCGGCCTTCTTCACGGACCCGTTGCGCGGGGACTTGTCCACGGTGTGCTCCTCTTCGCCCGGCACGGCCGGGCGCTCTCGCGCCGGTGGGGCGCGCGGTACCGCGTGGTGCCGGCGGCGGGCCAGGGACTCCCCCGTCGTGGTGCCCGGCCGGTGACGGGGTTCGAGCGAGCCCCGTGCGGTGCCTGAGACGGTACGCGCTCGCGGCGCTACGCGTGGCCGGTGGGGGCGGCGGGTCCCTGCGGCAGGTCGTTGCGCACCGCCAGCGTCGCGCCGGCCCGCCGCACGGCGCGGCCGTGCTCGGCGGGCAGCACGTCGTGCAGGAAGCCGTAGCGGCGCAGCAGCTCCGCGGTGGCCGAGGTGCGCGGGCCCAGCCGCAGGTGCGAGTACCAGTCGGCGATGTCGCCCCAGCCGGGCGCCGAGAGGGACCCGCCGAACTGCTGCACGCTCAGCCCCGCGCACAGGTTCGCGAAGGCCAGCCGGTCGGCCAGCGGCCAGCCGGCGAGGGTGGCGGTGAGGAACCCGGCGCCGAAGACGTCGCCGGCGCCGGTGGCGTCCAGCGCCTCCAGGCGCAGGCCCGGGGCCTGCGCGCGCTCGCCGGTCGTCTGGTCCACCGCCACGGCGCCGTCCGGGCCGCGGGTGACCACGGCCACCGGCACCCGCTCGGCCAGCGCCGAGACCGCCGCGTCCGCGTCGTCGGTGCGGGTGTAGCGCATCGCCTCCACGTGGTTGGGCAGGAACGCGTAGCAGTGCTCCAGGCCCGCGAGCACGTCCGGGCTCCACTGCGTGGAGGAGTCCCAGCCGACGTCGGCGAAGACCAGCGCGCCCTGGCCCTCCGCGCGCAGCACCCACGGCTGGGGGTGGGCCTCCAGGTGCACCAGGCACGCGCGCGCCGGCGGCACCTCCACCGGGTCCGGGGTGGGCGGGGGGTGCTCGTGCGTGACCATCGCCCGGTCGCCGCCGTAGGCCAGGGAGACGGTCACCGGGGAGTGCCAGCCGTCGACCCGGTGCGAGGTCGACAGGTCCACGCCCTCCTGCTCCCCCAGCGTCTCCCAGCAGAACTGCCCGTAGGCGTCGGTGCTGAACGCCGCCGCCAGGGAGGTGCGCAGGCCCAGGCGCGCCGCGGCGACCGCCATGTTCGCGATGCCGCCCGGGCACGAGCCCATCCCGGAGGTCCACACCTCGGTGCCCAGGCGCGGCTCGGCCTCCAGGCCGGTGAAGACGATGTCCAGGAACACCGTCCCGCGCACGTGGACGTCGAAGGGGGCGGCGGTGTCGGCGGCGGTGTCGGCGGCGGTGTCGGCGGCGGCGTCGGGCACGTGCCGATGCTGGGCGATCACGGCGGGCACCGCAACGCCTCCCCCGGCCGTCCCCCCGGGCTCAGCGCTGCACGGCGCCGCGCAGGGCGGCCAGTCCGCGGTGGGCGTTGCTGCGCACCGTGCCGGTGGTCACGTCGAGCAGGTCCGCGATGCGCTCGTCGGGCACGTCCTCGAAGTAGCGCAGCACCAGCACGGTGCGCTGCTTGACCGGCAGCGCGCGCAGCGCCGTGAGGAGCTGGTCGCGGTCGGCCAGCCGGCCGCCGGCGTCGGGCACGGCGCCGGACGGCTCCGGCAGCTCCTCGGCGGGCACCGGGCGCTCGCGGCGCGCCGCGCGGCGCCACCAGGAGGTGCAGGCGTTGACGACCATGCGGTTGACGTAGGCGACCGGGTCGTCGGCGGCCGAGACCCGCCCCCACTTCAGCAGGGCCTTGGCCAGCACGTCCTGCACGACGTCCTCGGCGGTGTCGGGGTCGCGCAGCAGCCCGCGCGCCAGCCGCACGAGGGCAGGGCCGCGCGCGGCCACGAACTCCTCGAAGGTCAGCACCCCGGCAGCCTCCTGCACCGCGCTGCTCACCGGACCACCCCGGACCCGGCGCGCCGCAGCGCCTCGGTGGCGAGGTCCTCGGCCAGGCGCACCGCGGTGGCGGCGTCCGGCTGGGCCGTCTCCGCGGTGAGGTCGACGACGACGTCGGCGCTGCGGGCGACGACGCGCGCGCGCCACCGCGGGCTCTCGCCCCGCAGGGTCTGCGCGACCCCGGTGACGGAGTCCTCGCCGACCCCGGAGGCCTCGTCCACCTGCCACGGGCCGGTCCCGTCGGGGTCGGTGCGGCACTGCGGGGCCTGCTCGCGCACCTGCGCCAGGTGGGTGCGGGCGGTGTCGCGCTCCAGGACGAGGACGGTCTCGGTGACGTCCTCGAGCAGGCCCGGGCCCGGGGAGCTCGCGGTCCAGCCGGCGGTGCGGCCGGCCCGCACGACGCTGGAGGTCGCGTCGACGCACAGCGAGCTCCAGGCCCGCGCGCCGGGGTCGACGACCGCGGCCAGCTCGGGGGCGTCGACGGCGCCGGGCAGCGCGGTGCGCACGGCCGCGGCGTCCAGCAGCGCGGCATCGGGCACCCGGGCGGGCGCGGGCGCGGGCACCGAGGTGGCCGGCGCGGTGCGCGCCGGCGGCGGCACGGCGTCCAGCTGCGACAGGCCCGCGGGCACGGCCAGCGCCACCAGCGCCAGCGCCCCGGCCGCCGCGCGCCGCCGGCGGCGCAGCACCCCGGCGCGGGTGCGGGCGCGCACCGCCAGGAGCGCCGGGTCCACCACGGGGCGCCTCGTGCCCAGGTCGCGCAGCGCCCTCTCCAGCGCCTCGTGCTCGGCGTCCACGCCGCCCCTCCCCGTCCGTCCCGTGCGCGCGGGCCGGGCGGCCCGCACGGACAGGACGCGGCGGGGGCCGCGCGCGTTGCACGCGCTGCCCGGCCCCCTCGTCCGCGGCGGCGGCGCAGGAGCAGGATGGGCGCGGGGACCACCCCCGGAGTTCACCCGTCTGGAGGAACCGCACGATGGAGTACCGGACCCTCGGGAGCAGCGGCACGTCCGTCTCCCACCTCGCCCTCGGCACCATGACGTTCGGCGCCGAGACCGACCGCGAGGGCGCCTTCGCCCAGCTCGACGCCTTCGTCGAGGCCGGGGGCACCCTCGTCGACACCGCCGACGTCTACAGCGCCGGCACCTCCGAGGAGATCGTGGGCGCCTGGTTCGCCGCGCGGCCCGCGGAGGTCACCGAGCGGGTGGTGCTGGCCACGAAGGGCCGCTTCCCCACCTCCGGCGAGCCGAACGGTGTGGGCCTGTCGCGCCGGCACCTGACGCGCGCGCTGGACGCCTCGCTGCGCCGCCTCGGCCTGGACGCGGTGGACCTGTACCAGGTGCACGCCTGGGACCCGTGGACGCCGATCGAGGAGACCCTGGAGACCCTGGACGCGTTCGTGCGCGCCGGGAAGGTCCACAACGTGGGCCTGTCGAACTTCACCGGCTGGCAGCTGCAGAAGGCGGTGAGCACCGCCGACGCCTCCGGGCTGGTGCGGCCGGTGACGCTGCAGCCGCAGTACAGCCTGCTGGTGCGCGAGATCGAGTGGGAGATCGTGCCGGCGGCGGAGGAGAACGGCCTGGGCCTGCTGCCGTGGTCGCCGCTGGGCGGGGGGTGGCTGTCGGGCAAGTACACCCGCGACCAGGCCCCCACGGGCGCCACGCGGCTGGGCGAGGACCCCGAGCGCGGCGTGGAGGCGTACTCGCGCCGCGGTGCGCAGCAGCGCACCTGGGACGTCATCGCCGCGGTGCAGCAGGTGGCGCAGGCGCGCGGGGCGAGCATGGCGCAGGTGGCGCTGGCGTGGCTGGCGGCGCAGCCGTCGGTGTCCTCGGTGATCCTGGGGGCGCGCACGCTGGAGCAGCTGACCGACAACCTCGGCTCGGCCGCCCTGGAGCTGGAGGCCGACGAGCTGGACGCGCTGGACAGCGCCAGCGACCCGCAGCCGGCGGACTACCCCTACGGCGTGCCGGGCGAGCAGCAGCGCAGCCGCAAGCTCACCGGCGGGCGGTGAACGTGCGGCTGCGCTGAGGGGCCCGCGGGCCCGGGGACCTCGCCGGTCCCCGGGTCAGCGGTCCTCGGGCTTGCGGTCGGCGGCCACCGCGTCGCGCTGCCCCATCGGCTGCGGGGGCCCCACGGTGGTGTCGTTGTCGGTCTGGCGCTCGGACTCGGCGTTGATCTCCGCGCCGAGGAGGATGGCGTAGCTGGTCAGCCACAGCCACATCAGCAGGACCACCACGCCGGCGAGGGCGCCGTAGTTCTTGGTGTAGGAGGAGTTCCCCGAGACGCTGACGTAGATCGAGAAGGCGGCCGAGACGACCAGCCACAGCACGGTGGCCACGGCCGCGCCCACGGAGGTCCACTTCATCCGCGGGGCGTCGCGGTCCGGGGCCAGGCGGTACACCGCGGCCAGGGCGACGAGGACGAGCACGAGCAGCAGGGCCCAGCGCAGGACGTTGACCACCACGCTGACGAGGCCGCTGGCGCCCAGGGCCCGCACGAGCACGGGGGCCACGGCGATGCAGGCGACGGCCAGGAGCATGAAGAGGATCGCGCCGACCGTCAGCAGCAGGGCGGTGCCCTTGACCTTGACGAACCCGCGGGTCTCCTTCTCGTCGTAGGCCATGTTCGTGGCCGACATGAGGTTCTGCACGCCGCTGGAGGCGCTCCACAGGGCCAGCACGATGGCCAGGGCCGCGCTCCACCCGGCGCTGGACTGGTTCTCGCTGACGCGCTGGACCTGGCTGGTCACCAGGTCGCGCGCCTCCTGCGGGATGGCGTCGATGCCGTTGATCTGGTTCGTGATGGCCTGCGGGTCGCCGAACAGGCTCCACAGCAGGAACGCCGCGGTCAGGGCCGGGAAGATCGCCAGGAACGCCTTGAAGGCGACGCCGGCGGCGAGCAGCGGGACCTGGTCGTCCTTCGCCTCGCGCCAGGCGCGCTTGGAGACCTGCAGCCACCCCTTGGCGGGGATCTGCTGCGGGGACTCGGCCTTCTCGCCGCGCTCGCCGTGCTGGACCGACAAACCGTCCGTCCTCGTTCCGTTGCGCTGAGTGGTCTTGCTCATGTCCTCCACTCTCCCGCCCCGCGGGCCGGGGCGCGCGCCGAGCGCGCCCCGGCCCGGGTGCGACTCACGGGGTGTGGGTGTCCCCCAGGGGTTCCGACGGCGCGTCCTCGTCGTCGGTGTCGAACGCCTCGTCCACCAGGTCGTCCGTGCTGGTCTGGACGGCGTCGTCCTGGTCGGGCAGACGGGTGCCCTCGTGCGGTCCGGTGCTCACGCGTCCTCCTCGTGCGGGGCCCGCCCCCTCGAGGGGGCGGGCCCGTCGTCGTGGTGGTCGGCGGTGCGCGGTCAGCCGCGGGCGGTGTCGCGGACCTGACCGGCCGCGGACTGCCCCTGGCCCTTGACCTCGCCGACCGCGGACTGGCCCTGGTCCTTGACCTCGCCGACGGCGGACTGGCCCTGGTCCTTGACCTCGCCCACCGCGGACTGGCCGTGCTCCTTGACGTGGGCGGCCGCGTCCTGGGCGTCCGAGCGCACGGCCTGCGCGCCCTCCTTGGCGGTCTGCGCCAGGTCCTGGGCCGCGGAGGTCGCCTGCTCCTGCAGGGTGCTGCGCACCTCCTGCACCTGCTCCTTGGCCGCATCGATGACGCCGCCGCCGTGCTCCTTGGCCGCGTCGAGCGCCTTGGCGGTGGCCCGGGTCTCCTTCTCGCTCGCCGGGATCAGCGAGGAGAGCAGCAGACCGGCGCCGAAGGCGACCAGCCCGGCCGCCAGCGGGTTGCCGCGCGTCTTCTGCGTGACGGCGCCCCTGGCGTCGCCCGCGCTGCCGGCGACACCGCCGCGGGCGTGCCCGGCGGCGTCGCGCACGTCACCGGCGGTGCCGGCGACGCGCTCGCGGAGGTCGCCCGCGGTGCCGCGCACGGAGTCCGCCGCGCCGTGCGCCGTGCCCATCACCGAGTCGGCGGCGTCGTGCGCCGAGCCCATCACGCGGTCCTTCAGGCCCGTGGCGCGGTCCTTGACCTTGTCCACCTGGCGCTGCGCGACGTTCGACGGGCTCAGGCGGTCGGTCAGCTCGTCCAAGTCGGCGCTGAGCGCGGAACGGGTGCCCGCGATCTCGTTCTCGATCTGCTCGGGGCTGCCGGGGCCGGCGTGGCCGGTCACGTCGTCGGGTGCTTGGCCCATTGCACGTCCTCCTTGAGTGTCGTGGTCGTCCGCTCCAGCGGCGGCGGGACCTGCTTGAGCGCCTTCTGCCCGCTCTTGGCGAGCACGGCGGCGATCACGCCCCACACCACCGTCACGATGAGCGCCGCCCAGGCGTGACCGATGAGGTCGCCGAGGGCGAGGATCGCCAGGGCGGTCAGCGAGATGAGGAACAGGTGACCGGCCACGCCGGCGCCCGTGAGGAGCCCGGCACCGCGGCCGGCGTTCTTCGCGTCCTGGCGCAGCTCGGTCTTGGCGAGGGCGATCTCCTGCCGCACGAGCGTGGACAGCTCGGTGGTGATGCTGGAGAAGATCTCCCCGATCGAGCGCTCGCCGCCGCCGCCGGTGTCGGGGCGGGGGGCGCTGGTCGCCCCGCTCACGGCCGCGATCCGTGCGAGGGCGCGTCCGACACCGACGGCACGTCGGAGCGGATGTGGTGCGGCAGCAGGTCCTCGTTCGGGTCCTCGCCGTAGCGGGAGACCGTCTCGTCGGTCGTGCCGGTACCCACGTGCCGACCCGCGCCCGGCCCGGTGGTCGGGCTCGTGGTGGTGCCCATGCCCGTCACGCCCGAGGCGTAGGTGGAGGACAGGTCGCTGCCGCGCAGGTCCGTGATGGTCCCCGTCCCCGCGCCCGGCGCGGTGCCCGGGGTCGGCGCGGTGCTCAGCGGCTCCAGCTCGCGGCCCTGCGCCGAGGGGCCGGCGTCGTGCGCGGCCTTGGCGCCGCGGGTGACGCGGCCGGCCACCAGGCCCGCGGCCAGCGCCCCGAGCAGGAAGGCGCCCGGGCGGCGGCGCGCGTAGGTGCGCAGCTGCTCCAGCAGCTCGGCCGGCTCGTGCGAGGACAGCGTCTGCCCCCACGCGCCGACGCGGTCGCCGGCCTGGCGCACCAGCTGGGTGGCGGGGCCGGACCCCTCGCTGGCGCGACCCATCTGCGCCAGCTCCTCACCGGCCTGGGTGAGGAGGGCGGCGATCTTGTCGCGCCCGGTGCTGGTCTGCTCGTCGACCTGCTTGCGCAGCTCGCCGAGCAGGTCACCGGCCTGCGCCTCGGCCTGGCCGAGCACGTCGCTCAGCTGCTCGCGGGCGGAGGCGACCACGTGGCCCGCCTCCTGCTTCGCGGTGCCGGCGACCTCCGCGGCCTGCTGCTTGGCGGTGCCCGCCACCTGGCCGGCCTGCTCCTTGGCGGTGCCGGCGACCTGGCCGGCCTGCTCCTTGGCGGTCCCGGCCACCTGGCCGGCTTGCTCCTTGGCGGTGCCCGCGGTCTCCTGGGCGCGCCCCTGCGCGTCGCCGGTACCGCTGGTACCGCCGGCACCGGCTGCCGTCGCTCCTGATCCGCCCGTCACGTCGTACGTCGACATGCTCGCCTCCTCCTGTGGGGTGCTGCTGCGGTGACCGGGCTCAAGCGCCCTGGTCGCCGCCGATGGCGTCGTCGGCCTTCTCCTGCGCGGCGTCGACGCCGGCGCCGAGCTTGCCGCCGCCCTTGGCGTCGGCGGCGTCGCCGGCCTTGTCGATGGCCTGGTCGGTCTGGGCCTCGTGACCCTCGGCGAAGTCCTGGGCCTTGTCGGCGATGCCCACGTCCTGCTCCTCTCGCCGGGACCGGCCCGAGCGGCCGGTCGTGGTCCGTTGCTGCGGGGTTCACTACCCGGACCGGGGGTGCTCAAACGTGCAGCCACGAGAAAGATCCACGGCGGGGCGAGGTGCCGACCACCGCGGTCCGCGCGACAGTGGCCCGCGTGGAGGCGGTGCTGCGCCGCGGGCGGGCGCTGCGCGCCGCCGCCCGCGGCACGCTGTTCGGCCGCCGCCCCCGGGTGGGCCTGGCGGTGCGGACGGCGCTGGCGGCGACCCTGGCCTGGCGGCTGGCCCTGTGGCTGCCGCTGGCCCCGGCGGAGACGTACCCCTACTACGCGCCGCTGGGCGCGGTGGTGGGCTCGTACACGACCGTGCGCTCCTCCCTGGACAACTCGCTGCGGGCGGTGGCCGCGATCGTGCTGGGCGGGCTGCTCGCCCTGGGCGCCCACGCCCTGCTCGGCCCCGGTCCGGCCGTGGTGGCCGTGGTGGTGTTCGCCGCCACGCTGCTGGCCGGCTGGTCGCTGCTGGGCTCCCAGCGCAGCTGGGTGCTCAGCGCCGCCGTGTTCGTGCTCATCGTGGGCGCCGCCGACCCGGTGGACTACGTGCTGGCCTACAGCGGGCTGACGCTGCTGGGCGGGCTGGTCGCGGTGGGCGTCAACGCGCTGCTGCCGGACCTGCCGCTGCTGCAGTCGGACCGGGCGGCCGGGCGACTGGCGGGAGTCCTGGCCGACCAGCTCGACGACCTGGCCGAGGGGTTGCGCCGGGACACCCCGCCCAGCGCGCGGGAGTGGAGCCAGCGGCTGCGCTCGGTGGAACCGCTGCGCACCGAGGCGCGCGAGCGCGACGCGGAGGTGCGCGACGCGCTGCGCGCGAACCTGCGCGCGCACCGGCACCGCGACGCGGTGCAGCGCCGGCAGGACCGCGTGCTGGTGCTGGCCAGCCTGTCGGTGCGGGTGGAGGAGCTGACCGCGCTGCTGGTGGAGGTGCAGAACCCCGCCGAGCGGGAGGTGGCCATGGAGGCGGTGCTGCGCCAGCAGGTGGCCGCCGCCCTGACCGCGGCGGCGGCCGCGGTGCGCGAGCCGGAGC
>NZ_JAAALM010001039.1 GCF_009906395.1 Kineococcus indalonis | reverse complement strand
CCACCCGGCCCGGCAGCAGCGTGGAGGTGCCCACGACCAGCGCGCCGGGGCCGCGGCCGCTCCGGTGCTCCTCCACGCGGTACACCGGCGCGTCGCCGCCGCGCTCGTCCAGCGCGGCGCGGAAGGCCCGCTGGTCCTGGTACACGCCCTCCAGGTCCTGCAGGTGCTTGACGTACGAGCCGGTGCGGCCGCCGATGCGGCCGTCGGTGCCGATGGTGAGCGTTCCCGGCTCGGCCGCCGGTGCGGGCGGGGAGGACGTCATGGCGGTCTCCTGCCGTCAGGGGTGGTAGTACGACTACACCCACCCCGTGCGGTCGCGCCAGGTCCCGGGCGGGTTTCCCGGCGGTTTCCGGCGGATCCCCCGGCGGATCTCCCGGGGGATCTCCCGCGGATCTTCCGGGGGGTCTC
>NZ_JAAALM010001038.1 GCF_009906395.1 Kineococcus indalonis | reverse complement strand
CAGCCCGCCGCTGAGCGCGCCCTTGACGACCGCGCCGGGGAGCTGCTGCGCCGCAGCGTCCGGCCCGGCCGGCCCGGACGTTCCCGCGGGGTCGGCGGCGGTGTCGGGGCCGGCGGTCGGGACGGCGGTCGGGACGGGGTCCGGGACGGGCGTGAGGGGCACGGCGGGGCCGGCGCCGACGGCGTCGGCCGGCAGCAGCAGGACCCAGCCGGGGCGGATCAGGTCGGCGTCCACGAGCCGGGAGCCGTCGGGCTGCACCCGGTCCCGGTTCAGCTCGAAGACCTCCCGGTAGCGCAGCGGGTCGCCCAGGGTCCGTTCGGCGATGTCCCACAGGCAGTCGTGGTGCCGGCCGTGCGGGGGCTGCACGACGTAGCTGACGAGCCCGCCCGCGGCGGGCGCGGCGGGGGCGG
>NZ_JAAALM010001037.1 GCF_009906395.1 Kineococcus indalonis | reverse complement strand
GCGCCAGCGCCCGCGCCAGCTCCCCGGCCCACCCGGGCGCCACCGCGTCGGCGGTCACCGCCGTGGCCGCACCGCCCGCGTGCAGCACCGCGTCGCCGGAGCCGTCCGCCGCGAGCTCCAGCACGCCGGCGCACTCCGCCGGCAGGCGCGTGCGCTCGGTGTCCAGGCACAGCACGTGCACGCCCTCGGCGGTGCCCGCGCGCAGCACCCGCGCCAGGTCCGCGTCCGTGCGCAGGTCGGCCGCGCCGTCGACGAGCAGCACCAGGGCGCGGGGCCCCCCGCCGCCGCCGGGGACCGCGGTGCCGCCGCGACCGGTGCGGGCGCGGGCGCGGCGCTCCACCTCGGCCGCGAGGTCGGCCAGGGGCGTGGCCGAGGGCAGGGCGTGCGGCAGCAGCTCCACCCAGTCCCACGCC
>NZ_JAAALM010001036.1 GCF_009906395.1 Kineococcus indalonis | reverse complement strand
CTGCTGGCCATCACCACCACCGGCCTGCTCCTGGCCACCGCCCCCTCGGCGGCCCTGGCCGCCCCGCCCACCGCACCCGCCGCACCCGACACGGCCGACACGGCCGCCGGGTCGTACTCCGACGGCCGCTACGTCGTCGTCCTGGCCGGCGACCCCGTCGCGAAGGCCGACGGCTCCACCCCCGCCGAGCCGAGGCTGAGGTCCGCCCCCGGCGGCGGCGTCGACGTCACCCAGCGCGCCGCGCAGGACTACCGGCGCACCCTGCTGCGCACGCAGGAGGACGTCGCCCGCGCCGTCGGCGTGCGCCCGACGCAGCAGTACACGGTCGCCCTCAACGGCTTCGCCGCCCGGCTGACCGCCGCGCAGGCGCAGGAGCTGGCCGGCACCCCCGGCGTGCTGGCCGTCACCAAGGA
>NZ_JAAALM010001035.1 GCF_009906395.1 Kineococcus indalonis | reverse complement strand
GGCGTGGGGTCGGCCATGGCGCCATCCCAGCAGACCCGCTCCCGGGCGCGCGGCGCGGCCCTGCCGGCCGGGCCACACTGGGGGCGTGCCGCTGTACCTGCCGCCGTCGAAGGCCAAGCCCCCGCCGCCGCCGCTGCGCACCGACGACCGCCGCGCCGTGCTCGTCGGCCTCGCCGCGTGGGCCGTGCTGCTCGTCGTCGCGGTCCTCGTGCCCGAGGTGCGCCGCACCGGGGAGGGCCGCTGGCTCGGCTCGTGCATCGCCGGGCTGGCCCTGGGGCTGATCGGCCTGGCCCACGTGCACCGCCGCCAGCGCCGCGCGCAGCGCGAGCGCACCGACCGCTGACCGCGGGCCGCCGACCTCAGCCGGGCAGCTCCTCGGCCAGCAGGCGGGCCCGCCCCGGCGCGTCCGCCACC
>NZ_JAAALM010001034.1 GCF_009906395.1 Kineococcus indalonis | reverse complement strand
CTGGTGACCGGCGCCGGGCCCCGCGCCCGGTGACGACGGGCGCACCGGCCCCGCCGCGCCCCGGCGCCGGTGGCGCCCGCCGGCGAGGGAGCGCGCGTCGCGCACCGCGCAGCGCAGCAGCGCCGTGCCCACCACCAGCAGCCCCGCCACGGCCAGCAGGTCCGCCTCGGTGAAGCCCCGGTCGGCGGACCAGCTGTGCAGGATCCGCCCCTCCACGGGGCCGTTCACGCGCGTCCACACCGCGCACAGCAGGCCGGTGAGCACCGCCACGTCCCAGCGCGGGCGCACCAGGCAGCCCAGCGCACCCACGCCCAGGGCCAGCAGCGTCAGCGGGATGACCACGGGCACGTCGAGCACCGCCCGATCCTAGGCGCGCAACCGTCACGTCACGTCAGGTCCACCGGAGCCTCCCCTGG
>NZ_JAAALM010001033.1 GCF_009906395.1 Kineococcus indalonis | reverse complement strand
CTGACGCGGTGTTGACGCGGTCCTGACTGGATTTCGATCCGGGAGAGGCGTAGGTTCAGGTGAACAGAAGATGAACGGGAGGTGCCACATGAACGACATCCAGGCCAAGAAGGTGGGGGCTCCCCGCGGTCTGCAGGCGCAGTGGGTGCCGGTGCGCGACGCGACGGGGCGCACGCACATGGAGATGCGCTGGGGCGCAGCGGGTGCGGCGCAGCACTCCGCGCCGGTGCACCGCGCCGCCTGATGATCGCCGGGGAGGGGGTGGTCGGCCTCTGGAGGCCCGACCACCCCCTCCCCGCACGTCCGGCTCAGCCGGCGAACATGCGCGCGTTGGCCGTCTCCACGTCCGCGTACTGACGGCCGGCCTGCGCCAGCGCCCGCTGGATCTCCTCCAGCGAGGCGCGCACCCTGTCCTGGG
>NZ_JAAALM010001032.1 GCF_009906395.1 Kineococcus indalonis | reverse complement strand
GCACCGCGCCGCGCTCGCGCCCGGCGCGCGCCCCCGCGGCCGCCCGCGGGGCGGCGCCCCCGCTCACGCCGGGCCGCCGGCCACCGCGGGCAGCGGGTCGGCGACGAAGCAGGTGCGCTCCCCGGTGTGGCAGGCCGCGCCCACCTGGTCCACCTCCACGAGCAGCGCGTCGCCGTCGCAGTCCAGCGAGACGCGCTTGACCCACTGCACGTGCCCGGAGGTGTCGCCCTTGCGCCACAGGCTGCGCCGGCTGCGCGACCAGTAGGTGGCGCGCCCGGTGGCCAGGGTGTGCGCCAGGGCGGTGTCGTCCATCCACGCCACCATGAGCACCTCGCGGGTGTCGTGCTGCTGCACCACCGCGCACACCAGCCCGGCCGGGTCCCGCTTGAGGCGGGCCGCGACGGCGGGGTCCAGCACCGGC
>NZ_JAAALM010001031.1 GCF_009906395.1 Kineococcus indalonis | reverse complement strand
CCGCCGGCCCCGCCGCTGCCCCCGGCACCACCGGTGCCGTCGACGGCTCGCGCACCGCGGTGCTGCCGGTGACCGCGGCCGCGCCGGGGCTCGAGGGGGTCGGCACCCAGGGCACCCAGGGCACCCAGGGCACCCAGGCCGTCCAGGCGGTGCAGGTCGCCGCCGTGCTGCGCCCGGCGGCCCTCAACGGCCAGGACGCCGCCGCGGCGACCGCCCCGGCCGACGCCTCGGCCGCACCCGCGACGGGCGTGGCGGGGCAGGCGGCCGGCGTGCCGCTGACCGCCGAGCCCGGTGCCGGTCAGGCCGGTGCCCAGGGCGACGGGCAGCCGGGCGGTCAGCCCGGGAACCAGCCCGGCGGGCAGGGCGCGCGCACCGGCGCCGGCACCCCCGCGCCGGTGGCGGCGGCACCGGCCGCCGGTGCCCCG
>NZ_JAAALM010001030.1 GCF_009906395.1 Kineococcus indalonis | reverse complement strand
CCCGCGAGCGCCCCGGGCGCCGCGGCCGCCTTCGCGTACGCCCCGCGCGCCGACGGCCGTCCCGACCCCGGGGAGGTCGTGTGGGCCTGGGTGCCCTTCGAGGAGGGCGACGGGCGCGGCAAGGACCGCCCCGTGCTCGTGGTGGGCCGCGACGGCGCCGGGCCGGGCGCCGACCTGCTGGTGCTGGCGATGACCAGCAGGGACCACGACCGCGACGCCGCCGACGAGGCCCGCCACGGCCGCACCTGGGTCGACGTCGGCGCCGGCCCCTGGGACCGGCGCGGGCGGCCCAGCGAGGTGCGCGTGGACCGCCTGCTGCGGGTGGCGCCCGCCGACGTGCGCCGCGAGGGCGCCGCGCTGGACCGCGCCCGCTTCGAGCGGGTCGCCGCCGAGGCGCGCCGGGTCCTGGGCGCCTGAGCGGCGGGCG
>NZ_JAAALM010000102.1 GCF_009906395.1 Kineococcus indalonis | reverse complement strand
GAGCTGCCGGAGACCGTCGCGCTGCCCACCGGCTCGGAGCCGGAGGGGATCACCTCCGGGTGGGGCACCACCTTCTACGCCGGCTCGCGCGCCGACGGCAGCGTCGTGCGCGGGGACCTGCGCACCGGCGGGAGCAGCGAGCTGGTGCCCGGGGTGGAGGGCCGCACCGCCGTGGGGATGCGCTACGACCGCTGGACGGACCGGTTGTGGGTGGCCGGGGGCGCCACCGGGGCGGTGACCGCCTACGACGGCAGCACCGGCGCGGAGCTGGGCCGCTGGGTGGTGCCGGGCAGCGGGTTCCTCAACGACGTCGAGGTCACCCGCGACGCCGTGTACGTCACCGACTCGGCCGTGCAGCGGCTCGTCGTGGTGCCGCTGGGCGCCGACGGGCGGGTGCCGGGCGCCGACGGCGCGCGGACCCTGGACATCACCGGCGACCTCGCCTACGGCACGGGGTTCAACGCCAACGGCATCCGCGCGTACCGCGACGCCCTGGTGGTCACCCAGAGCAGCACCGGCGACCTGTTCCGCGTCGACCCGGCCACCGGGGTCAGCGACCGCATCGAGGTGAGCGGGCCCGACCTGACCGCCGGCGACGGCCTGGTGCTGCGCGGGCGCACGCTCTACGTCGTCTACGGCTTCTCCACCGACGCCGCGGCCGTGGTGCGCCTGTCGCCCGACGGCCGCAGCGGGGAGGTGCTCGGCCCGGTGCAGGACGAGGACCTGGACCGGCCCACCACGGGCGTCCTGGCCGCCGGGGCGCTGTGGCTGGTCAACGGCCGCTTCCAGCTGACCGACACGAGCACCGCGGAGTACCAGGTGGTGCGGGTCGACCTGCCCTGAGGCGGGCCCTGAGGCCGGCCCGCCGCGGCTCCCGCCGCCCGGCCGGGCGGCGGGAGCGCGGGGCGCTCAGCAGGAGGCGACCAGCTCCCAGCCGCCCGTGGCGGTCGCGCGCAGCGAGACGACGTTGAAGCTGCTGGTGGCGCCGAGGCTGTCGCGGCTGCCGCGGGCGTAGGCGCGCCCGTACAGGCTCACCGCGCGGTCGGCGTCGACGTGGTCACGGGTGCTGTCGCGCACGCACGTGGCCGGGTCCGGGGTGGGCTCCGGGGTCGGGCCGGGAGCGGGGGTGCCCGCGGCCCGCACCAGGCCGGCGGCGAACTGCGCCCCCGCGGCCGCGGAGCCGTTGGAGACGTAGCTGAGGTGGCCGCCGGTGCCGGTCTTGGGGGCGCTGCCGCAGACGCTGTCGCTGCTGTTGCAGTAGTCCTTCGACCTCGGCCCGTAGGTGGCGCTGGCGGTGGCGACGGTGCGCCCGGACAGGCCCAGCGGGTTGCCGAACACCACCACGGCCGCGACGCGGCCGGCGAGCTCGGCGGGCACCGGGGTGCCGGTGGTGGTGCCGGTGCGGATGCCGACGGCGATGTCGGTGACGGTGGCGCCCTGCGAGTACCCGCCCAGGACGAACAGCGTGGAGGGGCAGGCCGCGGCCACCTCGCGCACGTGCGCGCTCATCGCGGTCGCGCCGGGCCCGGCGCTGCTCTGCGAGGTGTTGGCGGCGTAGTCCACGGCGTGGGAGGTCACCGTGCGGTCGGGCAGGGCGCTGGTCAGCGCGCTCGCGAACGGCCGGCCCACCACGCCCAGCCCGGCGGCCTCGCCGGTGCCGCGGGCGAAGACGACCTCCACGTCGGAGCAGGCCGCGGCCGAGGCGGGGGCGGCGCCGGCGAGCAGCCCGCCCCCCGCGGCGACGGCCGCTGCGGCGGCGGCCAGGAGGCGACGGCTGGTGGAGCGGACCACGGGTTTCTCCCTGCGTGACGTGGGGCGCCGGCGGTGGGGACCCCCGCCGGGGGCTCGTTCCTGCGAGGCCGGGCAGAGCATGCCGTGCGCGCAACGGCGCGCGCAAGGTTGCCCGGGCTCCTCACCGTGCGAGAACGCCCCTGCCGCGGCAGCGCCCGCTGCGCTGGGCCGGGGCGTCGTGGGCACCGCGGTGTGGGACCTCATCGACGAGGAGCTCGCCGCCGAGCAGCGCCTGCAGAAGGGGCAGGCGCTGGAGCAGGACGCCCGCTCGATGCTGCTCGGCCGCGTCCCGGTGCCCGACGACGTCGCGAAGCTGGTGTCCTACCTGGCCTCCCCCGGCTCCGACCACGTCACCGGGCGGACGGTGCTCGTCGACGGCGGCATCCACTTCTCCTGAACCCCAGCGGTCCTCCGGACCCGCGCGGTGTCCAGCACGACCGCCACCCCCCAGGCGGCGACCGCGGCGAGCTCCTCCCGCAGGTGCACGAGGTGGCGCTCGCGGGTGAGCACCTGCAGCAGCCGGTACGTGGTGGGCAGCGGGCAGTCCAGCAGCGCCGGGACCTCCTTGGCGCTGGCGGCGACGACGTCGAGGATCGCCGGGGCGCGGTCCAGCGCGCGCACGCTGCCCGCGGCCGCGCTCACGGCAGCAGGATCGCCCGGGTGCCGGGCAGGCGGCCGCCGTCCAGGTCGTCCAGCGCCTCCAGCGCGGAGCTCAGCGGGTACTCGCGCGTGGACAGGGTCACCAGGCCGCGCGCGGCCAGCGCCATCAGCTCGCGCAGGTCGGAGTACGAGCCCACGAGGTTGCCGACGACGCGGATCTCCCGGCTGATGAGGTCGATGGTGGGCACCTCGACCTTCCCGCCGTAGCCGATGACGCAGTAGCTGCCGGCGTCGCGGGTCATCGCCACGCCCTGCGCCTCGGTGCCGTGCTCGCCGACGAAGTCGAGCACCACCTCCGCGCCCGCGCCCTCGGTGAGGTCCAGGACCTGCTCGACGACGTCGTCGCCGGCCAGGACGGTGCGGTGCGCGCCCAGCGCCCGCGCCTTGGCCAGCACGTCGGCGGAGCGGTCGACGACGACGACCTCGGCGGGCGTCATGGCCAGCAGGCACTGCAGGCCGATGTGCCCCAGCCCGCCGGCGCCGACGACGACGGCGCGCGCGGTGGCGGGCAGCTCCGGCACGACCTTGCGCACCGCGTGGTGCGCGGTCAGGCCGGCGTCGGCCAGCGCGGCCACGGCCCGGGGTTCCAGGCCCTCGGCGAGCTTGACCACCGAGCGCGCGCCCGTGCGCAGGAACTCCGCCATGCCGCCGTCGCGGTCGATGCCGGGGAAGGCGCTGTTCGCGCAGTGCACGTCGTCGCCGCGCCGGCACGCCGGGCACAACCCGCAGGTGACCAGCGGGTGCAGGACCACCGCGTCGCCCACGGCGACGTTCGAGACGGCGGCGCCGACGTCGACGACGGTGCCGGCGTTCTCGTGGCCCAGGACGTACGGCAGCGCGACGCCGGACTTCTGCGCCCACTGCCCCTCCAGGACGTGCAGGTCGGTGCGGCACACCCCGGCGGCGTCGACGTGCACGAGGACGTCGAGCGGGCCCTCGACCCGGGGTTCGGGGACGTCGTCGATCGACGCGGGCTTGCCGTACTCGTGGACCCGTACCGCCTTCATGCGCTGGCCTCCGTGGTGTCGTGCGGTCGCGTGGTGAGCAGCTGGACGGGCACCGGGCCGGCGCCCTCGGCGCGGGGCGCCTGGTCGGCCCCGGAACCGGGGTAGCGGGTGCGCAGCAGGCCGCGGCAGAAGTGCGCGTTGCCGTCGACGGAGATGCGCACGGAGCGGGCCCGGCGCACGCGCAGCGGGACCTGCTCGCGCGGGACGCGGTGCCCGTCGTCGTCGAGCAGGACGGGCGCGCCCGGCTCGTCGGGCAGGCCGAGGGCGGTGCGGCGCCGGCGCAGCGCGGCGGTGGTGCCGTCGTCGGGCAGGTCGGCCAGCACGACCTCACCGAGGTCCTCCTCGCGCAACTGCGGGCGCGCCCGCAGCAGCGCCGTCAGGCAGCGTTCGGCCGCGGCCGTGTGGGCCTTGCGCCGGAACGTGGCGCGCAGCTCGTCGAGGCTGTCCAGGGCCTCGTGCCGGAACGTCCCGCGGTACCCGGCGTCGGCGGCCAGGCCCGCGTTGATGAGGTCGGAGTCGTGGTGGTCGTCCAGCTCGACGACGACGCACCCCGCGCCGGGCAGCGCGCTCAGGGCGTCCTTGGCGTCGGAGGCCATGAGGTAGGCGAAGTTCGGGGAGCAGAACGAGGTGGGCAGGCGCAGGTGCACCTCCACCGCACCCTCGGGGCCGAGGTCCACGGAGCGCACGAAACCGAGGTCGGTGATCGGCTCGTCGAGCTCGGGGTCCACGACGCCGCCCAGCGCGGCGGTGACGTCGGTGCGCGCGAGGACCCGAGCGCCGGCCCGCTCGGTGGTGGCCGTCATCACGCCACCGCCACGGCCTGCGGCTGCGCCAGCGCCGGCGGGTTCGCCACCTGCAGGTGCTCGGGGACGGCGATGTCGTACATGGCCGCGGCGTTCAGGCCGAGGATCTTCTTCTTCTGGTCCACCGTCAGCGGGGCGTACTCGGTCATGTCCTGCGGGATCTGGAAGTCCACGAACGTCTCGATCAGCCACTTCGGCGTCCAGAGCGCGTAGTCGCTGGAGAACTGGATGCGGTTCTCGTCCAGCCAGTACAGCAGTTCGCCGATGATCTGCGCGAAGTAGCGCGGGCGGGTGTGCATGAACGGGATCGCCACCGCCAGGCCCGCGTGCACGTTGGGTTCCTGCGTGGCGATCCAGCAGAAGTCCTCCAACCGGGGCAGGCCGCAGTGCTCCACGACGAAGTTCATGTCGGTGAAGTCCGTGGCCACGTGGTCGACGTCGGCGACGTCGAACGCGTCGCGGTCCAGCGGGCGGATCGTGGGGCCCTTGTGGACGTGGACGTTCCGGATGCCCAGCTCGCGCGCCACCTCCAGGTAGCGGTACGTCCAGGGGTCGGAGAGCTTGTAGCCGCGCGAGTCCCCGTGCCAGTCGGCGGTGTAGAGCTTCACGCCCTTCAGGTGCATCCGCTCGGCGTCCTCACGCAGCCGGTCCAGGCCGCGCTCGCCGTCGCGCGGGTCGAAGTAGTGGTTGTACGTCAGCTTGTCGGGGTGCGCGCTCGCCAGCGCGAACGCCTCCTCCGTCTGCCCGAACCCGTTCACGTAGAACTCCCCCAGCCGGGCCGGCTGGAACACCGCGTGGTCGACGCACCCGTCGGTGAACAGGTCCTTCATGAGGCGCTCACCGCCCTGGTAGAGGTACTCCTCGTAGCTCCACAGCTCCGAGGCCGGGCTGAGGTTGCGGTGGTAGTCGTAGAAGCAGTCGATGAACTGCTTGCCGTGCACGTTGCGCTGGTTGGCGGGCCTGGCGTCCCACAGCGCCACGTGCGCGTCGACGATGAAGTAGTCCACGCCGTCCTTGCTGTACATGCGGCCTCCTCGCGCGCCGGGGGCACCGTCGCCCCCCTGCCGCGACGGTAGGCAGCGCCCCGCCGGGGCGGAAGGCACCGGGTGTCTCACTTTGAGACGCCGGCACCTGCCCCCGGGGCCCGCGGGCGCCTACCCTGGCCGGACGCGACGGTGCGGAGGTCCGGGAGGTCGGGCGTGGCAGGTGCGGAACCCGCGGTCGCCGGGACGGTGCGGGCCTCCTGGCGCCGCTGCGAGCGCTACGGCGTCTCGGAGCAGGAGGTCGAGCCGGTCTTCACCGGCGCCCTGGACACCGGCTCGCTCTTCTACGCCTGCGGGCAGCAGGTGCTGCGCTCGCTGCAGCAGACGCTCTCCGGCGAACCGGTCAGCCTCATGATCACCGACAGCGAGGGGCTGGTGCTGCTGCGCCTGCACCCCGACGACGGGATGCGCCGCTCGCTGGACGCCGTGCACCTGGCCCCCGGCTTCTCCTACGCCGAGCGCCACGCCGGCACCAACGGCCTGGGCCTGGCGCTGGCCGACCGCCGCCCCGCCCTGGTGCGCGGGCAGGAGCACTGGTGCCAGGCGCTCAAGCAGTACACGTGCGCCGCCGCCCCCGTGCTGGACCCCGTCACCGGCGCGCTGGCCGGCAGCATCAACCTCACGACCTGGTCGCAGGCGTCCTCCGGGCTGCTGCTGGCGCTGGCGCAGTCCTCCGCGAGCACCACGAGCGCGCTGATGGTGGCGCGCGCCGGGGGGCGGCCGGTGCGCGAGGCCCCCCGCGGGCACGTCTTCCACGTGCAGGTCGAGCACGGCGACGGGCGCGAGGAGGTGTGCTCCTCGCCGGCGTGGGCGGCCGCCGTGGCCGCGGCCGGGGAGGAGGTGGCCCGCGGCCGGGTGCTGGCCCTGGTCGGCGAGCCCGGCTCGGGGCGCGCGACGCTGGCGGCGCTGGCCCACCGCCGCGGCGGCCGCCGGCACCGGGTGCTGCGGGCGCGGGTGCCCGGCGTGGAGGACGTGCCCGCCTGGGTGCGGATGTGGACCCCGCACCTGGGCGCGCAGGGCACCACCGTGGTCGTCTCCGGGGTGGGGGAGCTGCCGGCGTGGGCCGTGGACGAGCTCGCCGCGGCGCTGGCCGGCGCGCGGCGCGGCGACGGGCACCCCCAGCCGTTCGCGCTGGTCGCCCGCGACCTGGACCGGCTGCCCGCCGCGCTGGGCGCCCTCGTGGACGCCGTGGTGGAGGCCCCGCCGCTGCGCGCCCGCCCCGAGGACGTCCCGGCGCTGGCCGCGGCGTTCGCCCGGCGCGGCGGGCACCGCGCGGTGGGCTTCACGCCCGCGGCGGAGCGGGCCCTGCGGGCGCACGCCTGGCCCGGCAACGTGCGCCGGCTGCGGGAGGTCGTGGAGGCGGCCGCCGCCCGCACCGACGTCGTGGACGTGCAGCACCTGCCGCCGGAGGTGTTCACCCGCGGCACCCGCGTGCTCGGCCGGCTGGAGGCGCTGGAGCGCGACGAGATCGTCCGCGCCCTCACCGAACCGGGCACGAGCGTGGCGCGCGCCGCCGAGCTGCTCGGCGTCTCGCGCGCCACCGTCTACCGCAAGGTCGCCCAGTACGACATCGCCCTGCCCCGCTGAGGTCCCCGCGGGTTTCGGGCGCGTGAACACTGGGCGCACGCTCCCGCGAGGGCTTCCGCGGGACCCGGCGGCCCCGCACCCTGGGAGGGACTGTCGAGCAGGGTGCAGCCGCCGGGCGCCGCCGTGCCCGGCACGACCCCCCTGCGAGGAGGACGGCAGTGATCGAACCGCGCATCGTCCAGCGCCTGCGCGACGCGGCGGAGGACCACCGCGTGCACCCCGAGACGCCGGTGCGCCTGACGGTGCAGCTGGCCGACGGGCGCAGCGTGACCGGGACGCCGCTGGCCGTGGAGGACGGCACCGTGTGGCTGCGCACGGCGCAGGACGAGGACGGCGCCGCGCTGGAGCTGGAGTCGGTGCTGGACCTGCGCGAGGCCTCACCGGCGGCGCTGGACGAGGGCGTGCCGGCAGCCTGAGGAGCCACCGGACCCTGCTGCGGAGGGTGCTCGCGGGGCTACCGTGGGGGTGCCCGGCACCGCCGTCGCGAGGAGCTCCCGTGCACCGCTCCCGGTACCGCCTCCCCCTCACCGGCCTCGTGCTGTGCGCGGCGCTGGCCCCGGCCGCCTGCGGCGCGCAGGAGCGGGCGGCGGCGCCCCCCGCCGCGTCCGCGACGTCCAGCGCGCCACCCGCGCAGCAGGGCCACGGCGCGCAGGACGTGGCGTTCGCCCAGCAGATGGTCGTGCACCACCGCGGGGCGGTGGACATGGCCGACACCGCGGTGGCCCGCGCCACCAGCGCGCAGGTGCGCGACCTCGCCGCCTCGATCTCCGCCGCGCAGGGGCCGGAGATCGAGGAGATGACGTCCTGGCTGGACGCGTGGGGCGAGGCCGTCCCGGCGGGCTCGGCGATGGGCGCGCACGACGCCGCCGGGCACGAGGGGGCGGGCACGTCGAACCTGGAGGAGGTGCAGGAGCTGGAGGGGGCGACGGGGGCGGAGTTCGACCGCACGTTCCTGCGGATGATGATCGACCACCACGAGGCGGGGGTCGAGATGGCGGCCGCCGAGCGCGCCGGGGGGACGGACCCCCGGGCGCTCGAGCTGGCCGGCCGCATCGAGCAGGAGCAGTCGGCCGAGGTGGAGCGCATGCGCGAGCTGCTGGGCACGCTCGGCGGCTGACGCCGCGCGCCCGGCCTACTGGATGCGGATCCCCGCGCCCCGCATCCTCTTCTTCGCGCGCTGCACCGACTCCTTGAAGGCGCGCTGCACCTTCACCCCGCGGCGCCGGAAGCCCAGCACGTCCATCGCCGCGTCGAGCACCGCGGTGTCCTGCGCCGTCGTGCCCAGGCGCGCGTACGCCAGGGCGACGGCCGCGTCGACGGCCTCCACCGGCGTCTGGTCGACGTTGGGGTGCGCACCCCCCAGGCCCGCGGTGAAGCCGTCGACGGTCGCCTGCGCGCCGGCCGCGCTCCCCAGACCCGCGGGCGGCTCCGGGACGGTCGGGGCGGCGACGGGGCCCGCGTCCGCGCCGGCTTGCGGGACCTCCTCGGCAGGGGCCCGCTCGGCCTGCTCACGAGCGACGCGCTCGGCCTCCTCACGTGCAGCCCGCTCAGCCTCCTCACGAGCGAGCAGTTCCGCCTGCTCCCGCTGCGCGGCGCGCTCAGCCTCCTGCTGCGCAGCACGCTCAGCCTCCTCACGAGCGACGCGCTCAGCCTCCTCACGGGCGAGCACTTCCGCCTGCTCCTGCTCCGCCTGCTCCTGCTCCGCCTGCTCCTGCTCCGCGCGCTCCTGCTCCGCGCGCTCCTGCTCCGCGCGCTCCTGCTCCGCGCGCTCCTGCTCCGCGCGCTCCTGCTCCGCGCGCTCCTGCTCCGCGCGCCGCCAGGCCTCGACGACGCGCTGCACCTCCCCGCGCGGGTCGCGGAACCAGGCGGTGCTCCACACCCGGTGGACGGCCAGCCCGGCGCGCTGGAGCTGCTCGGGGCGGGCCACCTCGCGGTCGCGGACGGTGGGCAGGGCGCGCCAGGGGGCGCCGTCGAGCTCGAGGGCGAGCGCGGGGCCGTCGCCGTCGGGGTCGCGCGCCACGAGCAGGTCGACGGGGTGCCCGGCCACCGGGGCCCCGTCGGTGACGGGCAGGCCGGCGGCGCGCAGGGCGGTGGCGACGGCGTCGCGCAGCGCGGCGGTGGGGGCGTGCGCGGGCGCCGGCGGCCAGGCCAGCGCGTGGGGCACCAGGGCGGCGGCGAGCGCGCTCCAGGCGGAGCCGTCGCCGGTGCCGGTGCCCTCGGCGGTGCCGACGGCGACGAGCTGGCGCGCGCGGCGGGCCAGGGCCAGCACGTCCTCGGCGGGGCGGCGCTGCACGTCGTCGACGAGGAGGACGTCGAACTCCTCGCCGTCGGCGAGCTCGGCGGCGCCGGCGACGACGCGCACGCGCGGCGCCGCGGCGGGGTCGGACAGGGCCGAGCGCAGCCGGCGGGCGGCGGCCCGGCGGCGGCTGGCGTCGGCGTCGCGGAAGGCGGCGGCCAGCTCACCGGGTGCGCCGCCGGCGAGCAGGTCGGCGACGGCCGCCTCCGTGCGGGCGCGCAGCCAGGCGGCCCGCACGAGGCGGGCGACGTCGTCCTCGCCCGCACCGGCGGGCACGGCGGCGGCCAGCTCCTCCAGGCCCTCGGCGCTCAGGCGCTCGCGCTGGCGGCGGTGGGTGAGCGCGGCGCCGGCCCGCCCGGCCCGCTCGGCGAGGGCGGGCAGGTCGGCGAGGGCGACGCCGGTGGGGTCGGCCGGCAGGGGGACGCCGGCCGCGGCGGCCGCGGTGAGCAGGCGGCGGGCGTCGTCCACCCGGGCGGCGAGGTCGGGCAGGCCCGGCCAGGCGCGCAGCGGGCCCGCGGTGCGCGCGGACCACTGCC
>NZ_JAAALM010001029.1 GCF_009906395.1 Kineococcus indalonis | reverse complement strand
AGGGTGGACAGGGCGCCGCTGACGACCTGCGGCCACTGCCCGCCGGTGCGGCGCCGGCGCACGGCGAGGACCAGCTGGAGCAGGCCGGCCACGACGGCCCAGGCGCCCCACACCCGCAGCACGGCAGGGACGCCGGAGGTCGTGGCGACGGCGACGGCGACGGCGGTCAGGGCGCTGGTGGCCACGGTGAGGTGCAGCTCGGCCGGCGTCCTGCCGTGCGCGCCGCGAGCGCGGCAGGCGCGGGCGTCGACGACGGCGGCACCCGCGTCGACCAGGGGGTAGAGCACGAACAAGGACGCGGTGAGGGCCCCCGGGTGCGAGGCCATCGGCATGACGACCAGCGCCCAGGCCAGGGCGAAGGCGGAGCGGGCGAAGTGCAGCCGGCGCAGCGTGGTGGCTGCACCGGCCGCGGTGGTCGGGCTGGGGG
>NZ_JAAALM010001028.1 GCF_009906395.1 Kineococcus indalonis | reverse complement strand
GGCGCTCGCGGGGCGCCGGAGCGGTCGGGGGCTGTCGCCGCCGTCGGGTAGACAGGGGGCGTGCTGCACGTCCACCGGTCCCGCGACGCCGAGGAGCTGCTCGCGGCGCTCGCCGGGGTGCTGGCGGCGCCCGCCCCCGGCGCCGACCCCTTCACCCCCGACCTGCTGGCCGTGGGCGCCCCCGGCACCGAGCGCTGGGCCGCCCAGCGCCTCTCGCACCACCTCGGCGCCACCGCCGCCGGCGACGACGGCGTGTGCGCCCGCCTGGACTCCCGCGCCCCCGGCGCGCTGCTGGACGAGGTCGTCGCCGCCCTCGGCCCCGAGCACGCCGCCGCCGTGAGCGCCTGGGACGCCGACGCGCTGCCCTGGCACGTCCTGCAGGTCCTCGACGGCCTCGCCGCCGAGGGCACCGGGGCGCGGGGCGGGGG
>NZ_JAAALM010001027.1 GCF_009906395.1 Kineococcus indalonis | reverse complement strand
GTTGAGGGTCTGCGCCAGCGCCGCGCGCGGCCCGGCGAGGTCCAGCAGCCAGGCGCCCAGCGCGCCGATGGCGGCGCCGGTGCCCACGCCCTGCAGGGCGCGCGCGGCGACCAGCCAGGCGGTGGAGCCGGCCAGCAGGAACCCGGCCAGGGAGGCCAGGACGGCGAGCAGGCCGGCGACGACCACGGCGCGGCGGCCCAGGTGGTCCGACAGCGAGCCGGCGGTCAGCAGCGCCAGCAGCAGGGTGCCGGCGTACACGCCGAAGACGAGGGTGACGCTGGTGGCGCTCAGGCCCCACTGCTGCTGGTAGACGGGGAAGACCGGCGAGGGGGCCGAGGAGGCGGACACCAGCAGGGCGAGGGTGGCGGCCACGAGGCCGAACGCGGTGCGCTCGGGCAGGCGCGGCAGCGTCCGGGGGCGGGGTGCGGCGGGCA
>NZ_JAAALM010001026.1 GCF_009906395.1 Kineococcus indalonis | reverse complement strand
CGGGCCGCCCGCTGCGCGCGGCGCCGCGGCGCCCGTGAGCGCCACCGGGGAGCACGCCGGCGGCGGCCCGGCCGCCGTGGAGGTCGTGGCCGGGGCGCTGGCGGGGCCGGAGCGCGCCGCGGTGGAGGAGCTGGCCGCCGCGGCCTCCGCGCACGACGGTGCGGACGCGCTGAGCGAGGACGCCCTGCTGCGGCTGCGCACCGGCGCGGACGGCGCGCGCCACCTGCTGCTGCGCGCCGGCGCGGGGCCGCTGGGGTACGCGCAGCTCGCCGACGCCGGGGCGGACCTGGCCGGCGAGCTGCTGGTGCACCCGGGTGCGCGCGGCCGCGGCCACGGGCGGGCGCTGCTGCGCGCCGCCACCGGCGCGGCCGCCGGGCGGCGGGTGCTGCTGTGGGCGCACGGCGACGTGCCGGCCGCGGCGGCGCTGGCCGCGGGCGCCGGCTGGGTG
>NZ_JAAALM010001025.1 GCF_009906395.1 Kineococcus indalonis | reverse complement strand
CGGGTAGCCGGTGTAGGCCTTCTCGGGGCCGTTGACTCCGGCGAAGTCGGTCTGCTGCTGCTGGGAGGTGAACCACTCGATGAACTTGGCTGCGGCGTCGGGGTACTTGGCCTGCTTGGGGATGCCGATGCCGTCGGGGTTGCTCAGGTTGGCCGCGGGCCCGTCCACCCCCGGGGTGGGCAGGTAGCGGACCTTGCCGACGACGGTGCTGGAGGCGGGGACGTCATAGAGGGTGCCGACGGTGCCGGAGTAGTCGGAGAAGGTGCTGGCGACCTGCCCTTGGGCCATCAGCGTCTGCTGGCCCTGGCTGTCGGTGACGTTGATGCTGCCGGGCGCGACGAGTCCTTCGGTCAGGGCGCCCACCATCCACTCGGCTGCGCGGTAGCCGCCGGAGTCCGGGTCGGTGAACTGCGCCTCGCCGTTCTCGTCCAGGACGCTGCCCCCGAAG
>NZ_JAAALM010001024.1 GCF_009906395.1 Kineococcus indalonis | reverse complement strand
CGCCAGCACCGACCACTGCGCACCGGCGCGCGTGCCGATCCACCCCACCAGCGGCCCGCCCACCACGGTCCCGCTCTGCAGCAGGGCCAGGTACAGCGCCACCACCCGCCCGCGCACGGCCGGGTCGCTGCGCGTCTGCACCGTGGCGTTGGCGGTGGTGGTGAACGTCAGCGACGCCAGGCCCACCGGCACCAGCAGCACCAGGTACAGCTCGTAGGTGGGCATCAGCGCCGAGACCGCCGAGAGCACCCCGAAGGCCGCGGCGGCGCCCACCAGCACCCGCAGCCGCGGGCCCTCGCGCCGCGCGGCCAGCAGCGCCCCGCCCAGCGAGCCCACCGCCAGGGCGGTGCCGGCCAGGCCGAACTGCGCCGAGCCCAGCCCGAAGCGCTCCCCCACCACCAGCGCGCTCGTCAGCTGCAGGTTCAGCGCCAGGCCGCCGACCACCGCC
>NZ_JAAALM010001023.1 GCF_009906395.1 Kineococcus indalonis | reverse complement strand
GGGTGGCGAGGGGCCGGTGCGCCGGCGCAGGTCGCGGGCGGTGTCGCTGGGGCTGACGGGCGTGCTGGCCGCCGGCGGGCTCGCCGCGTGCGGGTCCGGCGACGACGACGCCGAGGAGGAGTACCGCGGCGTGTGCGTCGACGAGCGCACCCAGCAGCGCGTGGACGACGACGAGTGCGACGACGACGGCGTGCGCGCCGGCGGCTTCGGCTGGTACTACCTGCCGCTGGGCGCCCGCGCGTTCGGCCTGGGCCAGCGCGTCAGCGGCGGCACCGCCAGGCCGCCGTCGGGCGCGGCGCTGGTGCGCGGCGGCGTGCCCGTCGACGGCGGCACCGTCGCCCGCGGCGGCCTGGGCGGCGGCAGCGACTCCAGCGTGGGCGGCTGATGCGCCGCGTGGCGTCGACCCCGCGGGCGGGCTGGCGGCGCACGGTGGAGTCGCAGGGCCTGCTGCACGC
>NZ_JAAALM010001022.1 GCF_009906395.1 Kineococcus indalonis | reverse complement strand
GCCCCGCCCCCGGCGAGCTGGGTGAGGATCTGGCCGAACATCCAGCGGCGGAAGGCCACCAGCTCGACGTCGGCGGGCAGGGTCAGCAGGTGCTCCTCGGCGCAGAACCGGTCCGCCTCCTCCAGCACCTCCAGCATCTGCCGCACGAACCGCGCCGAGCGCGTGGAGGTGGTGTAGACGGCGTCGAAGAACTCCTCGCCGGCGGCCAGCGCCTCGTCCATCTGCCCCGCGCGCTGGGCGCGGTAGGGGGCGTAGGTCGTCTCCGCCTCGACGGCCAGCTCCAGCAGCCGCGCCGGCACGGCGGAGGGGGCGCCGTCGCGCCGGTCGCCGATGCGCACGAGCGCGAACTCGCGCAGCAGGCCCTCCACGTGCCGGTCCAGGCGCGCCCGCGCCCGCAGCGGCAGGTGCAGCAGGCGCACCACGGCCTCCTCGGGCAACTCGGGGACCCCGGGGAC
>NZ_JAAALM010001021.1 GCF_009906395.1 Kineococcus indalonis | reverse complement strand
TCAGCTCAGGGCGCTGGCGTCCTTGTCGGCGTCGGTCTCGTAGCCGCAGATCGCGTCGACCTTGGCGGCCGAGGCGCTGGCGGGGTCGAAGACGTAGCCGAGGAACTCCTTGGCCAGGCGGCGGGCCAGCTCCTTGCCGATCACGCGCTCGCCCAGGGTGAGCACCTGCGCGTCGTTGCTCAGCACCAGGCGCTCCACGGAGAAGGAGTCGTGCGCGGTGGAGGCGCGGATGCCCTTGACCTTGTTGGCGGCGATGGCCACGCCCATGCCGGTGCCGCACACGAAGATGCCGCGGTCGGCCTCCCCGGCGGCGATCTTGCGGGCACCGGCCACGGCCACGTGCGGGTAGGCGGTGTCCTCGTCGCCGTTGACGCCGACGTCGATGACCTCCTTCACGCGCGGGTCCTTCAGCAGGTCGGCCTTGATGGCCTCCTTGTAGCTCACGCCCGCCTCGTCGGCGGCGA
>NZ_JAAALM010001020.1 GCF_009906395.1 Kineococcus indalonis | reverse complement strand
GTGCCGCCACGCCTCGGGTGGCGGCACCGGCGCGCCCGCGAGAGCGTTCCACCTCCGACAGCACCGCACGCACGAGGAGGAGGCGGTAGCAGTGGCCGGAGGGCTGCTCGGCAAGGTGACGAGGTTCCTGTCCACCCCGCAGGGGCGGCGGCTGACGCAGGAGGCGACCCGGCGCGCGCAGCTGGCCGCCAAGGACCCCGCCACGCGGCGCAAGATCGAGTCCGTGGTCGGCCAGCTGCGCGGGCGCGGCTCCGGGGGCGCGCCCCGCTGAGCCGGGCGGCTCGCGGCGGCACCGCACGACCCTGACGCTTGGTTAGAGTCGTGCGCCGCCCGGCTCAGCGGGGCGCGCCCGCGAGAGCGTTCCACCTCCGACAGCACCGCACGCACGAGGAGGAGGCGGTAGCAGTGGCCGGAGGGCTGCTCGGCAAGGTGACGAGGTTCCTGTCCACCCCGCAGGGGCGGCGGC
>NZ_JAAALM010000101.1 GCF_009906395.1 Kineococcus indalonis | reverse complement strand
GCTGCGGAGGGGTGCGGGGTTCAGCCGGCGTCGCGCACCCGCGCCAGGAACGCGCGGGTGCGCTCGTGGCGCGGGTTGCCGATGACGTCGGCGGGCGCGCCGTGCTCGACGACCACGCCGCCGTCCATGAACACCACCTGGTCGGCGACCTCCCGCGCGAAGGCCACCTCGTGGGTCACCACGACCATCGTGGTGCCCTCGGCGGCCAGCTCGCGCATCACCGTGAGCACCTCGCCGACCAGCTCGGGGTCCAGCGCCGAGGTCGGCTCGTCGAACAGCATCAGCTTGGGCTGCATCGCCAGGGCGCGGGCGATCGCCACGCGCTGCTGCTGACCGCCGGACAGCTGCGCCGGGTAGTTGTGCACCCGGTCGCCCAGCCCGACGCGCTCCAGCAGCGCCACCGCCTGCTCGCGCGCGCGCGCCTTCGGCACCCGGCACACCCGCACGGGGGCCTCGACGACGTTCTCCAGCGCCGTCATGTGCGGGAAGAGGTTGAAGCGCTGGAACACCATGCCGATGTCGCGGCGCTGGCGGGCGATGCGCGCGTCGGTCAGGCGGTGCAGCTTCCCGCCGCGCTCCTCCAGGCCGACGAGCTCGCCGTCGAACCACAGGCGCCCGCCGTCGATGCGCTCCAGGGAGTTGATGCAGCGCAGGAACGTCGTCTTGCCCGAGCCGGAGGGCCCCAGCAGGCACACGACCTCCCCGGCGTGCACGTCGAGGTCCACGCCGCGCAGCACCTCCACGTGCCCGAAGGACTTGTGGACGTTCACGGCGCGCACGACCGGCGCGCCCGCGCCCGCCGCCGCGCTCACTTCGACCCCCCGGCGCCCAGGGAGACGCCGGCCGCGACGGGCCCGGTCCCCTTCGCCGAGGCCCCGAAGCCGCGCCCGAAGCGCCGCTCCAGGAAGTACTGGCCCACCATGAGCACGCTCGTGGCGAGCAGGTAGTACAGGATCGCCGCCATGTTCGTCGCGACCACCTCGTAGGTCTGGTTCTTGATCTGCCCCAGGCGGAAGAACAGCTCGGCGTTCACCGGGATCGCCACCAGCAGGGAGGTGTCCTTGAGCATCGCGATCACCTCGTTGCCGGTGGGCGGCACGATGACGCGCATCGCCTGCGGCAGCACCACCCGGCGCATCGCCAGCCGCTTGGTCATGCCCAGGGACTCCGCGGCCTCGTGCTGGCCGCGGTCCACGCTGAGCAGTCCGGCGCGGGCGATCTCGGCCATGTAGGCGGCCTCGGACAGCCCCAGGCCCAGGATGCCGCCCAGGACGCCGCCCAGCAGCGCGTACACCCGCTGCTGGTCCACCGTCAGCAGCCGCAGCTCCGGCGTGCCGAACCACTGCGTCAGCAGGAAGTCGAACGGCACGCCCAGGGAGAACCCGGTGGCGAACAGGGCGCCGAGCCCGCCGACGAAGGTGAGCAGCACGTACCGCGGCACGGCGCGGAAGAACCACGTGTACACCCACGACACCGCGCGCAGCACGGGGTTGTCCGACAGGCGCAGCACCGCCAGCAGCACGCCGCCGACGACGCCGATCACCATCGCGCAGACCGTGGTGAGCAGCGTGCCCACCAGGAACCCGCGGATGACGATGTTCTGGTTCATCGCCTCCAGGGTGAAGGCCCAGTCGAAGTTCTCGTTCGTCACCAGCAGGTGCGCCAGCATGAGCGCGAGCACCGCGATCACGGCCACCGCGACCCAGCGCCAGGGGTGGCGCACCTCGGCGGCGTCGATGCGCCCGGGCCGCTCCCGCCCGTCCCCGCCCGCCCCGGCCGCGCCGCCGGGGCGGTCCTGCCCGACGCTCACGGGTTCACGGGGAAGTCGGTCACCGCGCCGTCCTGCGCGCCCCAGTTCGCCAGGGCCGCCTCGTAGGCGCCCTCCTCGGAGACGGCGGCCAGCGCCTGCGAGACCGCCTCGGCGGTCTGCTGCTGGTCCTTGGGCACGACGATGCCGTAGGGGGCGGCGTCGTAGATCCCGCCGGCGAGCTCGAGCTGGTCGCCGGTCTGCTGCACGGCGTAGGCGGAGATCGGCGAGTCGGCGAGCATCGCCTGCACGCGGCCCTGCACCAGGGCGGCCGTGGCGTCCTCCTGCGAGTCGAAGGTCAGCACCTGGATCTCCGGCTGGCCCGCGTCCCGGCACGCCTGCTGGCGCACCGGCAGGTCGTCCTGCTCCTGCGTGGTGCCGGTCTGCACCGAGACCTGCTTGCCGCAGGCGTTCTCCGGGTCCACGCCCTGCGGGTTGCCCGCCTGCACCACCCACTGGGTGCCGGCGTTGAAGTACTGGACCATGTTGACCTGCTCCTTGCGCACGTCGTTGATCGTGAACGACGAGATCGCCACGTCGTAGCGGTTCGCGCTGACGCCGGTGATCAGGGAGTCGAAGGAGGCGTTCTCGTACTGCGTCCGCACGCCCAGCTTGGCGGCCACGGCGTCCATGACGTCGACGTCCATGCCGACGACCTCGGTGCCGCGCAGGAACTCGTTGGGCGCGTACTCGGCGTTGGTGCCCACGCGCAGCACGCCGGAGTCGCGCACCGACTGCGGCAGCATCGCCGTCAGGGCCGCGTCGGCGGTCACCGAGGGGGCCGGGGTGGAGCCGGTGGCGGACGGGGAGGCCGGTCCCGAGCCCTCGGACAGCGAGTCGGAACCGCAGCCCGCGACCGCCAGGGCGGCGAGGGCGAGGGTGCCGGCGGCGCCGAGGACCGACCGGCGAGGGGTGCGCAGGAGCACTTCGATGACCTCCGGAGTCGTGGTGAGCGTGCACAGTGTGGCCCACCGCGCAGGCCCGCCGCGCACCCCGCCCCCCGCGGGGGGCGGTTGTTACGCAGACGTCACACGCTCGCGCCCCGGCGCGCTCAGCCGGTGGCGCAGCGTGCTGCGCAGCCGCGGGCGCCCGCCGTCGTCGACGGCGTGGTCGACCTCCACGGCGGCGGTGCCGTCCTGCGCGCACACCACCGTCATGACGCCGTTGTCGAACCAGGGCCCGTTCTCCACCCGCCAGGACACGTCCGGGTCGCGCACGCCCGCGGCCGCGGCCAGCGCGCGCGTCAGCGTGCGCGCCGGGCGGGAGTCCAGCAGCCGGTTCGCCAGGCGCACCCCGCGCGAGAGGGGGTTGCGGAACGGCGACATCACCAGCTGGTGCACCGCCGGGCCGTCCTCGCCGGCGCCGGGCACCCGCACCCGCGCGGTGTAGCTGCAGTGCACGTCGCCGGAGAGCACCAGCACGCTCGACGGCGGGCGCGGCCCGGCCGCCACGTCGCCCAGCAGGCGCACCAGGTCCCCGAAGGAGGAGCGGAACGCCGCCCAGTGCTCCAGGTCGGCGGCCTGGCGCAGCGCCTCGGCCCACCGCGCCGCCCGCGGCCCCCACGCGCCGTCGGCGACGGCCTCGTCGAAGCCCTCCGCGTGGTGGATGCCGTGCAGCAGGAACGCCGGCAGCGTCGTGGCCAGCAGCACGTGCCGGGCCGGGCCGTCCTCGCGCTCCTCGTCCTGCGCGCCCAGGACCTGCTCGCGCACCCAGCCCCACTCGGCCTCGTCGGCGATGCGCCGGGCGCCCGGCGCCAGGCGCCGCGCGCAGCGCGAGTCCACCGCCACCAGCCGCACCGGGCCCAGGTCGCGCGAGAAGCTCCAGCGGGCGGTGGAGGGGTCCTCGTCGGCGCGCAGGGCGAAGCCGTCCAGCAGGCGGTCGCGCTCGGCGTCGTCGGGCTCGGCGCGCAGCCGCGCCAGCAGCGCGTCGCCGGCCAGCTCCTCGGGGGAGAGGTTGCCCAGGTGCTGGTAGACCCAGTAGCTGGCGAAGGCGCCGGCGACCCGGTCGCGCCACCACGGCGCCCGCGAGACCTCCCGGCGCCAGGTGTCGGAGGTGTTCCAGTCGTCGCGCAGGTCGTGGTCGTCCAGGAGCATGCAGGTGGGCACGGTGGACAGCAGCCAGCGCACCGCCTCCGGGCCCCACGTCTCGTGGTAGAGCCAGGTGTACTCCTCGAAGTCCCCGATCTCCTCGCGCACGTCCTCCCCCGCGTCGGGCCCGCCGCGGTGCCGCTCGCGCAGCCGCTCCTTCAGCGCCGGGGTGGGGTCGTCGGCGTAGACCTGGTCGCCCACGAACAGCAGCAGGTCCGGCCAGCGCTCCTCCGCGTGGTGCTCGCCGACCATGCGGTGCGCCAGGGCGCTGAGGGCGTCCACCCCCACCAGGCGCACCGACTCCGGGCCGTCGTCGCCGGCGCGCCGGCACGAGCCGAACGCCAGGCGCAGGTCCGCGCCGCGCTCGGGCGTGCGGATCTCGCTGGCCGGCCAGCGCCACGACGCCGCCGGCGGCGGCCACGCCAGCGCCTCGCCCTCCCCGTCGTCCACCAGCACCCGGTAGGGCAGGCGCTGCCCGGCGGGCAGGCCCGGCACGACGACCAGCGCGAAGTGGTGCCCGTGCAGGGTCAGCGTGCCGGTGGCGCCGTCGGCGCGCCGGCCGCCGGGCAGGTCCACCTCCACCCGCACCCGCGCGGGCGTGCGGGTCTCCACCCACACGCTGGCGCTGGTGTCGTCCACGTACCGCAGCAGCGGGCCGAGCAGCAGCGCGGCGCTCGCCCCGTCCCCGGTCGCGTCGTGGGCCGCGGGCTGGACCTCGTCGGTGGTGGGCATCCGGCAATCTTGGACCGTGCTGACCGATGCGCGAAGCGTGCGCCGCGTGGAGCGTCACCCGGACGCCGCCGTCGACCCCGCTGCGTGGCCGGACTCGATACCGGCGGTGACGCAGCTGCTCACCGAGGGGCTGGAGCTGCCCGCCGGGGTGACGTTCCTCGTCGGCGCCAACGGCGCGGGCAAGTCCACGATCGTCGAGGCCGTCGCGGAGGTGCTGGGCGTGCACCCCGAGGGCGGCTCCAGCGCCCACCGCGCCGGCGCGGACCGCGGCCGCGGCGCGGACCGCTCGGGGCTGGCCGCGCGGCTGCGGGCGGTGCGCTCACCGGGCCGGCGCGGCAGCGCCTTCTTCCTGCGCGCGGAGACCGCCCACCGCTTCTACACCTACCTGGAGGACGCCGGGCACGACGGCGAGGGCCCGCCGCCGGTGCACCCGCTGCACCGCCTCAGCCACGGCGAGGGCTTCGGCGAGGTGCTGCTGCGCAGCCGCTGGGTGCGCGAGGCGTCGGTGCTGCTGCTCGACGAGCCGGAGTCGGCGCTGTCGTTCGAGAACCAGCTGCTGCTGGGGGCCTCGCTGGCGCAGCTGGCCGGGCAGGGCCGGCAGGTGCTGTGCGCCACGCACTCGCCGCTGCTGACGGCGCTGCCCGGCGCGCACGTGCTCCAGCTCGACGAGCGCGGTGCCACGGCCGTGGAGTGGGAGGAGCTGGACCTGGTGCGCGAGTGGCGCTTCTTCCTGGACGCCCCCCAGCGGTACTGGCGGCACCTGCCCTGAGGCCGCGCCCGGGGCCGCCCGGGACCGCAGCGGGGGTGCTCAGGGCTGCGGCACGCCCAGCCAGTCGTACCAGCCGCTGTGCAGCACCAGCCACGCCAGCAGCCCGTACCCGGCCTGCCCGGGGTGCACGCCGTCGCCGGCGGCGAGGTCGGCGTACCAGTCCTCGTGGGTGGCCAGCGGGTTGAAGGTGTCCACGTAGACCACGCGGCGGCGGGTGCAGACGTCGGCGAAGGCGTCGGCGAGGTCGCCGATGCGGTCGTTGCGCTCCTCGTCGGCCACCGGCGTGGGGCCCACCACGAGGGTGGGCAGGCCGCGCGCCTCGCACTCGTCCAGGACGTTGGCCAGGTTCAGCCGGCTGCGCGCCAGCGTGGTGCCCGCGTCCAGGTCGGCGTGGCCCAGGCCCACCACGAGGCGGTGCTCGTCGCCGCCGGCGAAGCGCCGGGCGGTCTCGTCGCGCCAGCGGGCGTTGAGGTCGGTGGTCGTCTCGCCGGGCACGCCCAGCGGGTACAGGGTGATGTCGCGGTCCTCGCGGGGCGTGCGGGCCGAGACCCGCCCCACCCAGCCCAGCGCGCGCGGGTCGCCCACACCGGTCACGAACTCGTCGCCCACCAGGCACACCCGCACGTCGTAGCGGCCGTTCACAGCTGGTCCTCGCGCACGGGGGTGGTGCTCCTGTCGTCGGTGGGGAGTGCCGCAGCGAGGATAGTGCCCCCGCGGGCCGGGCGGCGCCGGGCGGCGGGCACGAGGACGCCCCCGCCGCCCGGGCGGGCGACGGGGGCGTCGGGGGCGTGCCTCAGCGGTCGAAGGCCTCGCGCACGAGCTGCTGCTGCTCGGCCTGGTGGCGCTTGGCGGAACCGGCCGCCGGCGACGCCGAGGCCGGGCGCGAGACGCGGCGCAGGCGTCCGCCGAGCTCGGCGTACAGGTGCATGGCCACGTGCTGCCAGCCGCCCTGGTTGGCCGGCTCCTCCTGCACCCACACCAGCTCGGCGTCGGCGTACGTGCCGGCCACCTCGCGCAGCGCCTCCACCGGCAGCGGAGCGAGCTGCTCCACCCGCACGATCGCGGTGCGACGGTCGTCGCGCTTGGTGCGCTCGGCGAGCAGGTCCCAGTAGACCTTGCCGCTGCACAGCAGCACGCGGTCCACGGCCGCCGCGTCCAGGCCGCCCTCGTCGCCGATCACCTCGCGGAACGTGCCGGAGGTGAAGTCCTGCACGGCCGACTGCGCGGCCTTCAGGCGCAGCATCGACTTCGGGGTGAAGACGATCAGCGGGCGGCGCGGGCGCGCGTACGCCTGGCGGCGCAGCAGGTGGAAGTGGCTCGCCGGCGTCGAGGGCACGGCGACCGTCATGTTGTCCTCGGCGCACAGCTGCAGGAACCGCTCGATGCGCCCGGAGGAGTGGTCCGGGCCCTGGCCCTCGTAGCCGTGCGGCAGCAGCAGCACCACCGAGGAGCGCTGGCCCCACTTCTGCTCGCCGGCCGCGATGAACTCGTCGATGACGGTCTGCGCGCCGTTGAAGAAGTCGCCGAACTGCGCCTCCCACAGCACCAGGGCGTCGGGGCGCTCCACGGAGTACCCGTACTCGAAGCCCATCGCGGCGTACTCCGACAGCAGCGAGTCGTAGATCCAGAACTTCGCCTGCTCGGCGCCCTCGCGGCCCAGGTACAGCAGCGGCGTCCACTCCTCGCCCGTCACGCGGTCGGTGAGGACCGCGTGCCGGGAGACGAACGTGCCGCGGCGGGAGTCCTGCCCGGCCAGGCGCACCGGGGTGCCCTCCATGAGCAGCGAGCCGAAGGCCAGCAGCTCGCCCCAGCCCCAGTCCACGCCGCCCTCGCGCGACATCTGCTCGCGCTTGTCCAGCAGCTGGCGCAGCTTGGGGTGGACGGTGAAGCCCTCCGGCGGGTTCGCCTGCACGCGCCCGATGTGCTCCAGCACCGAGGCGTCCACCGCCGTGGGCCGGCTGCACACCGGGGCCCGGTCGTCGGCCTCCTGCGCGCTGGGGCGCTCCAGGCCGCCGCGCCCGTCGCCGCTGGCGCCCGTGCCGGACTCGCGCGTCTCGGCGAACGCCCGCTCCAGCTGCGCGGAGTAGTCGCGCAGCGCCTCCTCGGCGTCCTCCACCGAGATGTCGCCGCGGCCGATGAGCTGCTCGGTGTAGCTCTTGCGGACGCTGCGCTTCTTCTCGATGAGGTTGTACATCAGCGGCTGCGTCATCGAGGGGTCGTCGCCCTCGTTGTGCCCGCGGCGGCGGTAGCAGACCATGTCGATGATGACGTCCTTGTCGAACGCCTGGCGGAACTCGAACGCCAGCTGCGCCACCCGGACGCACGCCTCGGGGTCGTCGCCGTTCACGTGGAAGATCGGCGCCTGGATCATGCGGCCGACGTCGGTGGCGTACACCGACGAGCGCGCCGAGGCGGGCCCGGTGGTGAAGCCCACCTGGTTGTTGATCACCACGTGCACGGTGCCGCCGGTGCGGTAGCCGCGCAGCTGCGAGAGGTTCAGCGTCTCGGCCACCACGCCCTGCCCGGCGAAGGCGGCGTCGCCGTGCAGCAGCACGGGCAGCACCGGGAAGGAGGCGCCCGCCTTGTTCAGGCGGTCCTGCTTGGCGCGCGCCACGCCCTCCAGGACGGGGTCGACCGCCTCCAGGTGCGAGGGGTTCGCCGCGACGTAGACCTTCGTCTGCTCGCCGTCCTCGCCGGTGAAGGTGCCCTCGGTGCCCAGGTGGTACTTCACGTCGCCGGAACCCTGCACGGTGCGCGGGTCCTGCACGCCCTCGAACTCGCGGAACACCTGGCTGTAGCTCTTGCCGGCGATGTTCGTCAGGACGTTGAGGCGGCCGCGGTGCGCCATGCCCAGGCACACCTCGTCCAGGCCGGCCGTGGCCGCGCGCGAGAGCAGCGCGTCCAGCAGCGCGATGACGGACTCCCCGCCCTCCAGCGAGAAGCGCTTCTGGCCGACGTACTTGGTCTGCAGGAACGTCTCGAACGCCTCGGCGGCGTTCAGCCGGCGCAGGATGCGCAGCTGCTCGGCCGCGCTGGGCTTGGCGTAGGGGCGCTCCACCCGGTCCTGGATCCAGCGGCGCTGCTCGGGGTCCTGGATGTGCATGTACTCGATGCCGACGGTGCGGCAGTAGGAGTCGCGCAGCACGCCCAGCACGTCGCGCAGCTTCATGTGCGCCTTGCCGCCGAAGCCGCCGGTGGGGAACTCGCGGTCCAGGTCCCACAGCGTCAGGCCGTGCGACTCCACCTCCAGGTCCGGGTGGACCCGCTGGCGGTACTCCAGCGGGTCGGTGTCGGCCATGAGGTGCCCGCGCACCCGGTACGCGTGGATCAGCTCGACCACGCGCGCGGTCTTGTTGATCTGGTCGTCGTGCGAGACGGAGATGTCGGAGGTCCAGCGGATCGGCTGGTACGGGATGTGCAGCGCCCGGAAGACGCGGTCGTAGAACCCGTCCTCGCCCAGCAGCTTGGTGTGCACGACGCGCAGGAACTCGCCGGAGCCGGCGCCCTGGATGATGCGGTGGTCGTACGTGGAGGTCAGCGTGATGACCTTGCTGACGGCCAGCCGCGTGAGGGTCTCCTCGCTGGCGCCCTGGTACTCCGCCGGGTACTCCATCGCCCCGACGCCGATGATCGCGCCCTGGCCCTTGACCAGGCGCGGCACCGAGTGGACGGTGCCGATGGTGCCGGGGTTGGTCAGGCTGATCGTGGTGCCGGCGAAGTCCTCGGTGGTGAGCTTGCCCGCGCGGGCGCGGCGCACGACGTCCTCGTAGGCGGCCCAGAACTCCGCGAAGTCCTTGGTCTCGCACTCCTTGACCGCCGGCACCATCAGCTGGCGGCTGCCGTCCGGCTTGGGCAGGTCGATGGCGATGCCGAGGTTGACGTGCGCGGGGTGCAGGACGGCGGGCTTGCCCTTCTCGTCCAGCGCGTACGCCGCGTTCATGGAGGGCATCTGCCCCAGGGCCTCGACGACCGCGTAGCCGATCAGGTGCGTGAAGGAGACCTTGCCGCCGCGCGCCCGCTTGAGGTGGTTGTTGATGACGATGCGGTTGTCCACCAGCAGCTTCGCCGGGACCGCCCGCACGCTCGTGGCGGTGGGGACCTCGAGGGACTCCTCCATGTTCACCACCACGCGCGCCGCCGGGCCGCGCAGCTTCTCCACGGTGTCGTTCTCGGGGAAGGCCGCCCGCGCGGGCGGCTGCTCCCGGGGCGTCGCCGGGGCGGCCGCCGGCGCCGGGGCTGCCGCCTTCACCGGGGCGGGCGTCGTCGGGCCGCCAGGTACCCCAGGGGGATCCCGACGGCCACGGCCAGCAGCAGGGCCGCGAGCGACAGCTCGATCGTGGCGG
>NZ_JAAALM010001019.1 GCF_009906395.1 Kineococcus indalonis | reverse complement strand
CGCCGGCCAGCGCTGCGGCGAGCAGGCCCGCGGCCCCGCCGGCGAGCACGGCCGGCCACTGGCCGGCGTCGACGACCGCCGCGCCCGCCCCCGGGGAGGTGCCCACGAGCGCGTCGAGCACCAGGCGGCAGGCCACGACGCCCGCCGCGGCGCTGGACACCTCGGCGAGCGCGCGGCGCCACGGCTGCTGCCGGCGCGCCGCGCGGTGCAGCAGCGGCAGGCAGGACGCGAGCAGGGCGAGGGTCAGCGGGGCCAGCGCGGTGAGGGCGACGGCCAGCCCCCAGCCGGCGCCCACCGCACCGGTGGCGACGGCGACGGCGAGGGCCAGGGCGAGCGCGAAGGGGCTCGCCCGCCACGGCGGTTCCAGCGGCAGCCAGGCGCCGGCGAGCACGAGCGCGGCCGGCGGCAGGAGCAGCAGCGCGGAGGCGTCCACCCGCGGCGGCGCGGGGCGCGGCGGTGCTCCGGCGC
>NZ_JAAALM010001018.1 GCF_009906395.1 Kineococcus indalonis | reverse complement strand
GGCCAGGGCGAAGCCGCCGACGCTGCCGGCCCCGCGCTCCGGCGCCCGTCCCGGTGCCGCCCGTCCCGGTGCCGCCCGTCCCGGTGCCGCCCGTCCCGGTGCCGCCGGCCCCGGTGTGCTCGGGGCGCTGCGCGGGCGGGCGCTGCTGCTGGTGGCGGCCACCACCGTCGTGCTGGCGCTGGGGCACTACGGCGCCCACACCTACGTCACGCCGCTGCTGCTGCGCGCCGGCGTGGGGGAGGGCTCGGTGAGCCTGGCGCTGCTCGGCTACGGCCTGGCCAGCTTCGCCGGCCTGCTGCTGGCCGGCGCCACCGCCGACCGCCACCCCCTCGGCGCCCTGCGCGCCGTCGCGGCGGTGATCGCCGCGTGCCTGCTGGCCCTGGCGCTGGTCCCCGGCCACGCCGGGGCCACGGCGGCCGTCGTGGTCGTCTGGGGCGCGGCGTTCGGCGCGCTCCCCTCGCGGCTGCAGAC
>NZ_JAAALM010001017.1 GCF_009906395.1 Kineococcus indalonis | reverse complement strand
GCGCCGGCGCCGCGGCGGGCAGCGCGAAGAGCTCGTCCTGGTCCGCGTGGCTGACCCGACCCACCGCTCGCCGCACCTCCGTCTCGACCCGCCGCACCCGCCCGCGGCGCCCCTCGTCCCGTGGACACGCGCGCGGCGTGGCGAGAGGCCGAGGCGGAGGTGCTGGAGCTGGCCCGGGCGCTGTGCGCGGTGGTCAAGCGCAGACCGGGGCACCACGCGGTCCACGAGGACCTGCGCGAGGTGGGCGGGCGCGAGGAGCACCGGCGCATCGCCCTGCGGCGCCTGGTCGCGGCGGGCTACCTGGCCGAGAGCCGGCGCGGGTACGGCGCCGGGGCCCGGCAGTTCGTGTGGCTCAAGGACTACGACGGCGCGCAGGAGCTGCCCGCGCTGGAGGGTGAGCACCTCGAGCTGGCCGCGGCCGGCGGCAGGCCGCTCCCGCGGGGCGCCTCCCAGCCGGCGCTGTTCCACGCA
>NZ_JAAALM010001016.1 GCF_009906395.1 Kineococcus indalonis | reverse complement strand
GCGCTCGCGCCCGGCGCGGTGCTGCTGCTCGGCGCGGCCGGCGCGGTGGCCGCGCTGGCCGCCGGCGCCCCCTCCTGGGTGGAGGGGGCCGTCGCCACGGCGGCGGGGGTGCGCGAGGTCAGCGCGGCGGGCCGCCAGGCCGGTGCCGCGGCCACCGCCCTGGCGCTGGTGTCCCTGGCGGCCGTGGTGGCCTGCTCGCTGGGGCGCCGCGTGGCCCGGGCGCTGGCCGCGGTGGTGCTGCTGCTGGCCGGGGCCGGCGTGGTCGCCGCCAGCGCCGCGGCGCTGAGCTCCCCGGAGGACGCGCTGGCCGCGCCGGCGCGCCAGGTCAGCGGCCGCACCGACCCGCAGCTGCAGCGCGTGGGCACCAGCGCGTGGCCGGTGGTCTCCGTCGCCGGCGGGGTGCTGGCGGGCGCGGCCGGCGGTGCGGCGCTGCTGCGCGGGCGGCGCTGGAGCGCCTCCAGCCGCCACGAGCGCGACG
>NZ_JAAALM010001015.1 GCF_009906395.1 Kineococcus indalonis | reverse complement strand
CCCGTCCACGGGCTCCTGCGCCCGGGCGGGGTCGACGGCCTGCGCCTCCGGGGTCCCAGCCTCCGGCGCCTCCGGGGCCTGCGCTTCCGGGGCCTGCGCGTCGGGGGCGTGCGCTTCCTCCGCCGCGCCCGGGGTCTGCTCCGGGGCGTCGGGCTGCGGCTCCCGCGCCGCCGCGTCCACCGGCTCCGCCGGGGTCGCGCTCGTGGGGTCGCTGGGGGTGTCCTGAACGTCCTGGGGGGACGCCGGCTCCTGGGGCTGCTCGCTCACCCGCCGCAGTCTAGGTGCCGCGGGCCCCGGACGGAGCAGGCGGTGACTCCGAGTCGCTTTATGATTGCCCGCAGTGCCGGGTCCGAAGGCGGTCCGGCGCGCCGGAGCGGGGCCCAGCGGCGGGCCCCGACCGGCGCACCCGACGGGCGTCGGCGGCGCCCGTCGGCGGCGCCCGTCGGCGGCGCCCGTCGGCGGCCGGGCGAGCCGGTGC
>NZ_JAAALM010001014.1 GCF_009906395.1 Kineococcus indalonis | reverse complement strand
GCGCAGCACCTCCTCCCCGAGGCGCTGCAGCTCGCCGCGGCCGCCCTCCCCGCCGGCGCCGCCCTCCCCGCCGGGGCCGACGGTGAGCAGCAGCCGGCCGTCGGCGCCCTGGCGCACCTCCAGGTGCGGGGCGGCGACCAGCGTGCGGACCAGCCCCGCCGGGGCGCTCGCGCGCACCAGCACCGCCGGGGACGGCACCACCGGCAGGTCCAGGCCGAGCGGGGCGCACAGCGCGGGCGTGCCCACCCCGGCGCTGAGCACGACGGCGTCGGCGGGCAGGGTGCCGCCGGGGGTGCGCACGCCCACGACCCGCCCGCCGCGCACCCGCACCGCGCTGACCGGGGTGCTGGCCAGCAGCCGGGCGCCGTGCCCCTGCGCCGCGCGCACCAGCGCGCGCGTCACGGCCACCGGGTCCACGGCGCCGTCGCCGGTCAGGTGCACGGCACGCACCGGGCGGGCCCGCAGGTGCGGCTCCAGCC
>NZ_JAAALM010001013.1 GCF_009906395.1 Kineococcus indalonis | reverse complement strand
GGCCCCGCCGCCGCGCGCGGCCTCGGCGAGCACGAGCGCCTGCGCGCCCGCGGCCGCGTCCAGCGTCGCCACCGCCAGCACCGACCCGCGCGGCACCCGCACCGCCAGCACCACGGGGCCGACGTCGGCGAAGGTCACCGCGCGCGGCAGCCGGGCGCTGACGACGACGCGCTCCACCTCGCGCGGGGTGGCGTCCAGGTGCAGCCACACCTCCGCCTGCCCGGTGGTGTCCACGTCGAGCACGACGGTGCCGTCGGCCGAGGCGCGCGTGCCGCGCAGGGCCCGCCCGAGGGGGCGGCCGGCGGCGTCGAAGCGCTGCACGGCCACGTCGAGCAGGTGCGCGGCGCGGCCCCACTGCACGTCCAGCACCCAGGGCCGGTCGCTGGGCGGCAGCTGCAGCGCGGTGCCCGCCGCGGGCAGCGCGCGGTACCCCGTGCTCGCGGCGGGCACCGCGCTGCAGCTGCCGCGAGCACGGGGTAC
>NZ_JAAALM010001012.1 GCF_009906395.1 Kineococcus indalonis | reverse complement strand
GCCTGTACGTGGTGCTGGGCAGCCACCCCCGCCTCGACCACCAGCGTCGACAGCACCTCGCCCAGCCGGGGCAGCAGCTCCACCCGGCGGGCGTGGCTGCCCAGCACCACGTACAGGCAGAACGCCCGCCCGGCGTGCTGGAAGAACCACTGCGCGCCGGACTGCCCGGCGATCGTGCGCTGCAGCTGCTCGGGGGCGAAGTCCGCCGCGCTCGGCCGCGGCAGCCCCCTCGCGGCGAACAGCGCCGTGGAGCACGCCGCCGGGTCGTGCTCGAACAGCGAGACGAACAGGTCCACCGGCCCCAGCAGCGCGGTCACCCCGCCGCCGAAGTCGCCGCGCACCGCCGGCAGCGGCACCGTCGCCGCGTGCAGCACCGGCCGCACCCGCGCCCCCGGCGCGTGCTCCTCCCCGCTGCGCCGGGTGATGCGCACCTCCCACCCGGCCGGGGCGTCCACCCCCACGCCGTGCGCCAGCACCTGCAC
>NZ_JAAALM010001011.1 GCF_009906395.1 Kineococcus indalonis | reverse complement strand
CTGGCCGAGGAGGCGGCGCGCCGGGCGAGCCCCACGAGGACCCGCCGTCCCACGAGGCCGCGTCCTCGCGCGCCCGCCGCGCCGCCTCCTCGGCCAGCGCGTCCGCCCGCTGCGCGTGCTGCAGCGCCGCGGCCGGGTCCGGCCCCGCCAGCTCGCCCGCCGCGGCCAGGTGCCGCTGCGCCTCCGCCAGCCGGGTGCGGGCCGTGCCGCCCACCGCGCCGCGCCGCGTGGCCACCACGTCCTCGGCCGCCTCGACCTCCGCGCGCGCGGCCAGCAGCGCCTGCTCCAGCGCCGCCCGCGCCTGCTGGTCCTCGCGGGCGGAGGTCTCCACCGCGCCGCGCGCCGCGTCCAGCGCCCGCTCGGCCCCCACCACGCGGTGCAGCGCGCCCAGCGGGTCGGTGCGCGCCTGCGCCTGCGCGACGTCCGCCGTCGCCAGGGCCCCGGCCGCGGCGGCCGCCAGCTGCGCCGATCCCGGCGCCCCGGCGGG
>NZ_JAAALM010001010.1 GCF_009906395.1 Kineococcus indalonis | reverse complement strand
GGTGAGGTTGACGGCGTCGATCCACACCTCGACCGGGGCCTCGGTCCGGGCCGACGGCGGCTCGTGCTCGTCCGGGCCCACCGGGCGCGGGCTGCTCGCGGGGCCGCGTGGTGCCGGCTGCGTCGCCGGACGCGCGGCCGGCGCGGCGGGCTCGGCGGACGTCCGCACCGCGGTCACGGGCTCCGCGACGGGCCGCGCCGTGACCTCGGGTGCCGGTGCCGGCGTCGGGGGCCGCTCTGCCGCGAGCCACTCGACCACGCGGAGCAGCGTCTCGTGGCGGGTGACCGCCTGGTCGGGTGCCGTGTCCGGGACCGCACCCGGGGTGCGCGACGGCGGCGCCGTTACGGGGCGGTCGACGCGGTCGGGCGGCGCGTCGCGATCCGGGCGAGGCGTCTGGGCGCGCCCTCCCACCCGGCGGGGAGGCGCCGGGCGAGGCGCGCGCTCGACGGGCCGGGCCCCGTCCCCGGGTGCCGGCCGGACCACGTCGGGCA
>NZ_JAAALM010000100.1 GCF_009906395.1 Kineococcus indalonis | reverse complement strand
GCGCGGGCGGGTCGGGCGCGTCACGGCGCCCCCTGCGCGCTCACGACCCCTGCCCGCCCGCGGCGAGCAGGGCCAGCACCTCCGGCCCCAGCCGGGTCACGTCGCCGGCGCCGACGGTCAGCAGCAGGTCCCCCGGGCGCAGCCGCGCGACGAGCGCGCGGGCGGCGGCGTCCCGCTCGGGCACGAACCGCACCGAGGCGGCCGGCAGCGGCACGGCGTCGGCGACCAGGGCGCCGCTCACCGCCGGGTCGGGGTCCTCCCGGGCCACGTAGACGTCCAGGACGACGACGTCGTCGGCCAGGCCCAGCGCGCGGCCGAAGTCCTCGGCGAAGGCGCGGGTGCGGCTGACCAGGTGCGGCTGGAAGGCGACCACCACGCGCCCCCGCCCGGCCACCGGGCGGGCGGCGCGCAGCAGCGCCTCCACCTCCGTGGGGTGGTGGGCGTAGTCGTCGACCACGCGCACGCCGGCGGCCTCGCCCTTGAGCTCGAAGCGGCGCCGCGCGCCGCCGAAGGAGGCCAGCGCCCGCAGCACCGGCTCGGGGTCGGCGCCCAGCTCCAGCGCGGCGGCGAAGGCCCCCGCGGCGTTGAGCAGGTTGTGCAGGCCCGGCACCGCCAGGCGCACCGCCAGCGCCCGCTCGTCGGGGCCCGCGTCGACGTCGGCGTCCACGTGCAGCAGCGCCGTGGGCGAGGGCCCGGAGACGTCCACGTCGGACAGGCGCACGTCGGCGTCCGGGTGGGTGCCGTAGGTGCGCACCCGGATGCCGGCCTGCCGGGCGAACTCCGCCACGCGCACCGAGCCGGCGTCGTCCGCGCAGGCCACCAGCACCCCGCCGGGCCGCAGGCGGGTGACGAACTCCTCGAACGCCAGGGCGACCGCCTCCGGCGTGCCGTAGTGGTCCAGGTGGTCGGGCTCGACGTTGGTCACCACGTCCAGCACGGGGGCGTAGGCGCGGAAGGAGCCGTCGGACTCGTCGGCCTCGGCGACGAACGGGCCGGCGCCGTCGCGCGCGCCGCCGTCGCTGCCCCCCGTCAGCTCGCCGCCGATGGCGTAGCCGGGGTCCAGGCCGGCCCCCAGCAGCGCCACCGCGAGCATCGAGGACGTCGTGGTCTTGCCGTGGGTGCCGGCCACGGCCACGCCGCGCCGGCCGACCATGAGGGCGGCCAGGGCCTCGGAGCGGTGCAGCACGCGCAGGCCGCGCTCGCGCGCGGCGAGCAGCTCGGGGTTCGAGGCGCGCACGGCGGAGCTGACCACGACGGTGTCGCCCGGCCCCAGGTCGCCCAGGTGGGCCGCGTCGTGGCCCACGGCCACGCGCGCGCCCAGCTCCGCCAGGCGGCGCAGCGCCTCGGAGCCGGCCGCGTCGCTGCCGGAGACGGCCACCCCGCGCCCCAGCAGCAGGCGCGCGATGCCCGACATGCCGACGCCGCCGACGCCGAGCAGGTGCACGCGGCCGAGCTCGGCCACGGGCAGCGGCTCGCCCGGCGCGCTCACGCGGCACCGCCCGCCGCGTCGGCGACGAGCACGGCGAGGCGCTCGTCGCCGTCGAGGACGCCGAAGGCCGCCGCGGCGGCCGCGGCGGCCGCCAGGGCGGCGGGGTCGGTCAGCAGGGGCAGCACGCGCCCGCGCACGAACGCGGCGTCCAGCTCGGCGTCGGGCACGAGCAGGCCGCCGCCGGCGGCGACGACGGCCTCGGCGTTGCGGCGCTGCTCGCCGTTGCCGATGGGCAGGGGCACGTACACCCCGGGCAGTCCCAGCGCGGTCAGCTCGCTCACCGTCCCGGCACCGCTGCGGCACACCACCAGGTCGGCGGCGGCGTACGCGGTGCCCATGTCGTCGAGGTAGGGGCGCACGACGTAGCGCGCGGGGTCGGCGCCGGGGGCCAGCGCCACCTGCTTGCCGCGGCCGCTGGCGTGCAGCACCTGCGCGCCGGCGGCGAGCAGGTCGGCGGCGGTGGAGCCCAGGACGTCGTTGAGGCGCTGGGCGCCCAGGGAGCCGCCGGTGACCAGCAGCGTGGGCGCGTCCGGGTCCAGGCCCAGGCGGGCGCGGGCGGCGCGGCGCAGCCCGGCGCGGTCGCCGGCGCGGGCCAGGTCGGTGACCTCCGTGCGCAGCGGCATGCCGGTGTGCATCGCCCCGCGCAGGGGCGTGCCGGGGAAGGTGACGGCGACGTGCCGGGCCCAGCGGGCGCCCAGGCGGTTGGCGATGCCGGGCAGGGAGTTCTGCTCGTGCACCACGACCGGCACGCCGGCGCGGCGGGCCGCCAGGTAGGCGGGGGTGGCGACGTAGCCGCCGAAGCCGACCACGACGTCCGCGCCGACCTCCTCCAGGGCGCGGTGCGCGGCCGCGACGGCGCCGCGCAGCCGCCCGGGCAGGCGCAGCAGGTCCGCGGAGGGCCGGCGCGGCAGCGGCACGCGCGGCACCTCGGCCAGCCGGTACCCGCGCTCGGGCACCAGTCGCGCCTCCAGGCCCTCGGCGGTGCCGAGCACCAGCAGGCGCGTGGAGGGGTCGCGCCGGCGCAGGGCGTCGGCGGTGGCCAGCAGGGGGGCGACGTGGCCGGCGGTGCCGCCGCCGGCGAGCAGGACGTTCACCGCGTCCTCCGCTCGCGCCGGGGCAGCACGGCCAGCGAGCGGGCCACGACGGACTCGCGCGCCTTGAGGGCCTCGGGGGCGCCGGGCTCGGCGCGGGCGAAGGACAGCAGCACCCCCACCGCCAGCAGGGTCACCACCAGGGCGGTGCCGCCGGCGGAGATGAACGGCAGCGGCACGCCGATCACGGGCAGCACCCCCAGGACGACGCCGATGTTCAGGCAGGCCTGCCCGAGCAGCCAGGCGGCGAAGCCGGTGACGGCGACCTTGGTGAAGAGGTCCTCGGAGCGGCGCACCAGCCGCAGCGCGGCCAGGGCGAGCACGGCGAAGAGGACGAGGACGACGAGGGTGCCGGGCAGGCCCAGCTCCTCGCCGATGATGGCGAAGATGAAGTCGTTGTGGGCCTCGGGCAGCCACTGCCACTTCTCGCGGCTGGCGCCCAGGCCCAGGCCCCACCAGCCGCCGGAGGCCAGGGCGTACTTGCCCTGCACGGGCTGCCAGCTCGCGCCCTGGATCTCCACGCCCGAGGTGGCCGTGCCGAACAGCCAGTCGTGCACGCGCTTCATGCGGTTGTCGCTGGTCACCACGAGCGCCACGGCCAGCGCCGCCCCGGCGCCACCGGCGAGGGCGAAGAACCTCACGGGCACGCCGGAGGTCCACAGCATCGCCGCGACCATGAACATCATCACCAGGGCGGTGCCCAGGTCCCGGCTGAGCAGCACCAGGCCCACCGTCGCCCCGACCGAGGGCAGCAGCGCGCCGACCAGCTGCGCCGGCTCGTGCAGCCGGTCCCGCTTGCGCGCCAGGGCCAGCGCGCACGCCAGGACCAGCGCCACCTTGGCGGCCTCGGCCGGCTGCGCCGAGAAGCCCCCCACCCGGATCCAGTTGCGGTTGCCGCCCACCTCGTGCCCCAGGCCCGGCACGAACACCAGCAGCTGCAGCAGGGCGGCGCCGACCAGCGCGGGCAGGGCCAGGCGCCGCCAGGCGTGCGCGGGCACCCGGCTCGCCACGAGCAGCACCGTGGCGCCGAGCAGCGCGTACACGGACTGGCTCTTGAAGTAGGTGAACTGCGAGCCGTTCTCGCGCAGGGACTCCACGCTGGAGCTGGAGAGCACCATGACCAGGCCGATGACGACCAGCAGCGCGGTGGTGGCCAGCAGCACGTGGTGGGTGGCCAGCGGGGAGTCCAGCAGGCGCAGGCGCTCGCGCGCCCACTCCCCCGTGGCCTCCAGCCACGCGGGCCGGCGCCAGCCCTCCCCGCGCTCCTGCGGCCCCGGCCGGGTCGCGGTGTTCAGCGCCACCTCAGCCCTCCCGGCCGATCAGGCGCCGCACGGCCGCGGCGAAGGCGTCGCCGCGGTGCCCGTAGGAGTCGAACTGGTCCATCGACGCGCAGGCCGGGGCGAGCAGGACCGTGTCGCCGGGGCGGGCCAGGGCGGCGGCGCGCTCGACGACGGCGTCCATGAGGGCGTCGGCGTGCGCGTGGCGCTGCTCGGCGGGCGCGGTCGGGGCGGGCACGGGGCCAGTCTCGGCGACGTCGACCTCCACGACCGGCACATCGGGGGCGTGTCGGGCCAGGGCCTCGCGCACCACCGCGCGGTCGGCGCCGATGAGCACCGCCGCGCGCAGGCGGTCGCCGGTGCGCTCGACGAGGTCCTCGAAGCGGGCGCCCTTGGCCAGGCCGCCGGCGATCCACACGACGTGCTCGAAGGCGCGCAGGGACGCCTCGGCCGCGTGGGCGTTGGTGGCCTTGGAGTCGTCCACCCAGCGCACCCCGCCGCTCTCGGCGACGGTCTGCGCGCGGTGCGGGGCGGGGGTGAAGGCGCGCACCCCGTCGCGCACGGCGACCTGCGGCACGCCGTGCGCGCGGGCCAGCGCGGCGGCGGCGAGGACGTTGTCCACGGCGTGCGGGGCGATCGGGGCGTCGGAACCCGGCGGGCGCAGGTCCGCGAAGCTGCACAGCTCCGCGGCGCTGGTGCGGCGCTGCTCGACGAAGGCGCGGTCGGCGAGGACGTCCTCGACGACCCCGAGCATCCCCACGCGCGGCGCCTGCCGGGTGAAGCCGACCGCCCGCGCGCCCTCGACGACGTCGGCCTCGCGCACGAGCTCCTCGGTGCGCGGGTCGGCGGCGTTGTAGACGCAGGCGACCTCGGTGTTCTCGTACACCCGGCCCTTGGCGCGCGCGTACGCGTCCATCGAGCCGTGCCAGTCGAGGTGGTCGGGGGCGAGGTTGAGCACGGCGCTGGCCAGCGGGCGCAGCGAGGCGGTGGTGTCGGTGGACAGCCAGTGCAGCTGGTAGCTGGACAGCTCCACGGCCAGCACCTCGAAGCCGTGCGGGTGGCGCAGCGCCTCCACCAGCGGGGTGCCCACGTTGCCGGCGGAGCCGGCGCGCAGGCCCGCCGCGCGCAGGATGGAGGCGGTCAGCTCCACGGTGGTGGTCTTGCCGTTGGTGCCCGTCAGGGTCAGCCACGGGGCGACGGGGGCGCCGGAGGCGGGGTCGGGGCGCATCCGCCAGCCCAGCTCCACCTCGCCCCACACGGGCACCCCGGCCAGGGCCGCGCCCACCAGCAGCGGCGCGTCCGGGCGCCAGCCGGGCGAGGTGACGACGAGGTCGTAGGCGCCCCACGGCCGCGGCGGGGCCTGGACGTGCTCGGGCCCCAGCAGGACCGCGGCGCCCAGGACCCGCAGCAGCTCGCCACGCTCGCGCTGCGCCCCGCCGGTGCCGGCGTCGAGCACCGTCACCTCGGCGCCGGCCTCCAGCAGGGCGTCGGCGGCGGCGAAGCCGGAGGTGCCGATGCCGGCGACGAGGGTGCGCAGGCCCGCCCACGACGAGCCGGCGTGCCGCAGGGCGCGCACCCGGTCGGTGTCGGCCGCGCGCGGGGCGGGGTTGCCCAGCCAGCCGTCCAGGACGTTCGACGCGGCGCTCACGCCCCGACCACCCACTGCGCGTAGAAGACGCCCAGACCCAGCGACACGAACAGCCCCGCCACGATCCAGAACCTGATGACGATGGTGACCTCGCCCCACCCGGCGAGCTCGAAGTGGTGCTGCAGCGGCGCCATGCGGAACACCCGCTTGCCGGTCAGCTTGAAGGAGCCGACCTGGATGATCACCGAGAGGGTGATGATGACGAACAGCCCGCCGAGCAGGACCAGCAGCAGCTGGGTGCGCGAGAGGATCGCCAGGCCCGCCAGCGCGCCGCCCAGGGCCAGCGAGCCGGTGTCGCCCATGAAGATCTTCGCCGGGGAGGCGTTCCACCACAGGAAGCCGAAGCAGGCGCCCATGACGGCGGCGGCCACGACGGCGAGGTCGCGCGGGTCGCGCACCTCGTAGCAGCGCGCCTCGAACTGCGTCAGCGTGTAGCAGTTCTGGTTGGACTGGAACGTGCAGATGAGCACGTACGCGGCCAGCACCATGGTGGTGGCGCCGGTGGCCAGGCCGTCCAGGCCGTCGGTGAGGTTCACGCCGTTGCTGATGGCCGAGGTGATGAACAGCGCCCACAGCACGAACAGCACCGTGCCGACGGCGGCGCCGCCGAAGGCGAGGTCCAGCGCGCTGATGTCGCGCAGGAACGAGACGTTGCGCGAGGCCGGCGTGAGGCCGTCCTCGTCGGGGAACTGCAGCGCCAGCACCGCGAAGGCGACGCCCACCAGGCCCTGGCCGATCAGCTTGGAGCGCGCCCGCAGCCCCAGGCTCTGCTTGCGGGAGATCTTCAGGAAGTCGTCGAGGAACCCGACCACGCCCAGGCCGGTCATCAGCAGCAGCACCAGCAGCCCGGAGACCGTCAGCGGCGTGCCGGTGAACAGGTGCGCGGCCCCGTACGCCAGCAGCGCGCCCAGGATGATCACGGCCCCGCCCATGGTGGGGGTGCCGCGCTTGGTGTGGTGGCTGGTGGGCCCGTCGTCGCGCACGAACTGCCCGTAGCCGCGGCGCACCAGCCAGCGGATGTACAGCGGCGTGCCGAACAGCGCCACCACGAGGGACACCGCCCCCGCGACGAGGACGGCCCTCACGCGCCGGCCCCCGTCGCGCCCGCGCCCGCCGGGGCACCACCGGCGATCAGGCGCTCGGCGAGGCGGCCCAGCCCGGCGCCGTTGGACGCCTTGACCAGCACGACGTCGCCGGGGCGCAACTGCTCCTGCAGCACCTCCGCGGCCTCCTCGACGTCGGCGGCGAAGGCGGCCTCCTCGCCCCAGGAGCCCTCCATCACGGCGCCGGTGTACACCGGGCGCGCGCCCGCGCCCACCACGAGCAGCTTGGAGACGTCCAGGCGCACCGCGTAGCGGCCCACCGCGTCGTGCTCGTCGCGGGAGGCGGCGCCCAGCTCGAGCATCTCGCCCAGCACCGCCCAGGTGCGCCGGCCGCCGGCCATGCCCGCCAGCGCCTTGAGCGCGGCGCGCACCGACTCGGGGTTGGCGTTGTAGGCGTCGTGCACCACGGTCACCCCGTCGGGGCGCTGCACGACCTGCATGCGCCCGCCGCTGGCGGCCTCGGCGCCCGACAGGGCCGCGGCGACGTCCTCGAGGGCGACGCCCAGCTGCAGGGCCGCGGCGGCCGCGGCCAGGGCGTTGGGCACCTGGTGCTCGCCGTGCAGGCGCAGGTGCACCGGCGCGGTGCGCCCGCCCGCGCTGAGGGTGAAGAGGGGGCGGGCCAGCTCGTCGGTGCGCACGTCCAGCGCGCGCACGTCGGCGTCCGGACCGAGGCCGAAGGTGACCACGCGCGCCGACGTGCGCGCGGCCATCGCCGCCACGCGCGCGTCGTCGGCGTTGAGCACGGCGACGCCGTCGGCGGGCAGCGCCTCCACCAGCTCGCCCTTGGCGGCGGCGGTGGCGTCCAGGGAGCCGAACTCCCCGGCGTGCGCGGAGCCGACGTTGAGCACCACGCCGGTGCCCGGCCGGGCGACGCGGCACAGCGCGGCGATGTGCCCGGGCCCGCGCGCGCCCATCTCCACCACCAGGGCGGCGGTGCCGGCGCCGGCGCGCAGCACGGTCAGCGGGGCGCCGACCTCGTTGTTGAAGCTGCCGGTGGGCGCCACGACCGGGCCCAGCGGCGCGAGCACGGCCGCGAGCAGGTCCTTGGTGGTCGTCTTGCCCGCCGAGCCGGTCACGCCGAGCACCCGCGGCCCGCCCCCGCCGGCGCGCAGCCGCGCCAGGGCGCCGGCGGCGAGGCGGCCCAGGGCCGCCACGCCGTCCTCGACGAGGACCACCGCGGCGCCCCCCGGCACCTCGACGGGGCGCTGGGCGAGGACGAGCACCGCCCCGGCGGCCACCGCGGCGGCGGCGTGCTCGGCCCCGTCGACGCGGGCCCCGGGCAGCGCCACGAACAGCGCCCCCGGCTCCACGCGCCGGGAGTCCACCACCACCGGCCCGTCCACGACGGTGCTCGCGGCCCCGGCGACGAGCCGGCCACCGGCCAGCTCCGCCACCTCCGCCGCGGTCAGCGCGATCACGACACACCTCCTGCTGAACTCGTGCTCACCGCGGGCGCCGCGTGCGCGGCGGCCCGGCGGTGCAGCTCCTCGGCCGCCACCACCCGGTCGTCGAACGGCACGACGACCCCGGCGGTCTCCTGACCCGTCTCGTGGCCCTTGCCGGCCAGCAGCACCGTGTCCCCGGCGCCGCCGCAGCGCTCCAGCGCGGCGGCCACCGCCGCGCGCCGGTCGGGCACCTCCAGCACCTCGGCCGCCGCGCCGGCCGTCCCCGACAGCACCGCGGCGCGCACGCCGGCGGGCGGCTCGGAGCGGGGGTTGTCGTCGGTGACGACGACGAGGTCGGCGCCGCGGGCCGCCGCGGCGCCCATGAGGGGCCGCTTGGAGCGGTCGCGGTCGCCGCCGGCGCCGAGGACGACGCCCAGCCGACCGGGGGTCAGCGGGCGCAGCGTCGCCAGCGCGCGCTCGATCGCGTCGGGGGTGTGCGCGTAGTCCACGAGGACCAGCGGCTCGCCCGGTGCCCCGGTGCGGACGCGCTCCATGCGGCCGGGCACGCCCTCGGCGGCGGCCAGGCCGCGCTCGACCTGAGCGGGCGCCAGGCCGGCGGCCAGCGCGGCCACGGCGGCCAGCGCGGCGTTGGCGACGTTGAAGTCGCCCGGCAGCGGGCAGCTCAGCGCCAGCTCGGCGCCGTCGGCGGCCACGAGGCGGAAGGAGCTGCCCGCGCGCCCGGTGCGCACGTCGCGCACCGACCAGTCGGCACGGGCACCGCCGCCGGCACCGCCGTCGCCGTCGCCGGTGCGCACGGTGGTCACCGGCACGCCCGCCTCGGCGGCCAGGCGCCGGCCCCAGGCGGAGTCCACCGCGACGACGCCGCGGCGGGCGTGCCCGGGCGTGAAGAGCCGGGCCTTGGCGGCGAAGTACTCCTCCATGGAGCCGTGGAAGTCCAGGTGGTCCTGGCTGAGGTTGGTGAACACCGCGACGTCGAGCACGAGCCCGTCGACGCGGTGCAGGGCCAGCGCGTGGCTGGAGACCTCCAGCGCGCAGCCGCGCACGCCGGCGGCCACCATGCGCGCCAGCAGGGCGTGCAGGTCGGGGGCCTCGGGGGTGGTGCGCACGCTGCCGACGCGCTCACCGGCCACGCGCGTCTCCACGGTGCCCAGCAGGCCGGTCGTCCAGCCCGCGCGGCGCATCAGCCCCTCGACGAGGTAGGCGGTCGTCGTCTTGCCGTTGGTGCCGGTGACCCCGACGGTGACGAGCTGCTCGGCGGGGCGGCCGTGCACGCGGGCGGCCAGCTCGCCCAGCACCGCGCGCGGGTCGTCGACGACGAGGACGGGCAGGCCCGCGGCGGTGGCCCCGGCGGCCCCGGCGGCGTCGGTGAGGACGGCGACGGCACCGGCGGCGGCGGCCTGGGCGCAGAACCGCGCGCCGTGCACGTTCGCGCCGGGCAGGGCGGCGTACAGGTCGCCCGGGCCCACCCGGCGCGAGTCGAGGGTCGCGCCGGTCACCGCGCGCGCACCGGCCCGCTCGAGGTCGTCGCCGGCGGGGACGTCGAGGGCGGTGCCGAGGGAGGTCGCCGCGTCCGCGAGGGTCAGGGGCCGCCGGGCGCTGCCGCCCGGCCCGTCGGTCATCGGCACGCTGGGAGGTTACCCGCCCGTGACCGCGCTCCCCGCACCGCACCGCGGGCGTGTTGGCCGCGGGTGCCGCGGCGCCCGGCGCTCACGGAGCCTCCCCGCCCCAGGTGAGCGGCAGGGCGGCGG
>NZ_JAAALM010001009.1 GCF_009906395.1 Kineococcus indalonis | reverse complement strand
CGGCGTGCGTGGGCGGGCGCCCCGGGCACTGGGCGGAGTTCACCCAGGACGGTTCGGCGCTGGCGCTGGTCTCCGGCACGCGCGCGGTGACCCTGGCCCCGTCGCGCGTGACGCCGACGACGGTGCGCACGGTCCTGCCCGGGCCCCTGGCGGGCGGGCGGTGGTCGCTGGTCGGCGCGGGCGAGGCGGTGCTGGACTCGGCCACGGCCGCCGACGTGCCCTGCGACGGCTGGTACGACCGCACGGGCTTCGTGCGCGCCGGTTCCAACGACCCGTGGTCGCCGCAGCGCGTGGGCGACCTGGCGCAGCGGCCCGTGGTGGAGGGCGGCTGGCAGGTGCACCGGGGCACCGAGGGCTCGCTGTACACGCGCCCCTCCGTGCCGGGCGCCCGCGGGCACGTGGTGCGCGGCGCGATCCACGAGGCGTACGCGCGCCTGGGCGGCCCGGCGGGCCTGCTGGGCGCCCCGCTGACCAGCGAGGTGGAGCTCGTG
>NZ_JAAALM010001008.1 GCF_009906395.1 Kineococcus indalonis | reverse complement strand
CCCCGCCTGCCCGCCTCAGCCCGGCCGCCCCAGCGGCAGCAGCACGGGCGGGCCGGCGGGCCCCAGCAGCGCCAGCGGGTCCAGGTAGTCCTCCCCGCGGCGCACTCCCAGGTGCAGGCAGGGGCCCTGCCCGCAGTGCGCGCCGGGCGCCACCACCGCGAAGGGCTCCCCGCGCGCCGGGCGGGCGCCCACCGGCACCGTGGCCGCCGCCGGCTCGTAGGTGCTGCGCAGACCCCCGGCGTGCTCCAGCACGACCACGCCCCGACCCGCCACCGGTCCGGCGAAGACCACGACCCCCGCCGCCGGGGCCAGCACCGCCTGCCCGGTCGCCGCGGCCAGGTCCGCGCCCCGGTGCCCGGGGGCGTAGCGGGCCACCTCGTCGTAGCCGCGCAGCACCACCGGCCGCGGGGACAGCGGCCACGCCCAGCGCGGCGCGGCAGCGGCCGGCGCGGTCGCGGCCGGCGCGGTCGCGGCCGGCGCGGTCGCGGCCGCGC
>NZ_JAAALM010001007.1 GCF_009906395.1 Kineococcus indalonis | reverse complement strand
GGCGCCGCCCGCCCCGGCGGGGGCCGTAGCCGGCCAGGACCGCGCCGACCAGGCCCAGCGAGATGCCCAGGCCCACCCTGTCCAGGAGCACGCCCAGCACCACCCCCAGGCCCAGGAACAGCCCGAGGGCCGCCGCGAACCGCTTCTCGTCCCAGCGCCGGGGTTCCCGGCCACCCGCGTCCGTCACGCCCACCACGCTGGCAGGGACCCGGGCCCGGCGCCTCCCCGGGCGCCGCAGCCGCCCCGCCGGGGGCGGGCGCCTCAGAGCTTCTCGACGGGCGCGTAGCGCAGCAGCAGGCGCTTGGTGCCCTCGCCGCGGAAGTCCACGTGCGCGACGGTCTTGTCGCCCTCGCCCTCCAGCCGCAGCACGGTGCCCAGCCCGAAGGTGTCGTGGGTGACGCGGTCGCCGGGCGCCAGGCTGATGACGGGTCGGCTGCCCGCCGAGCGCGCCACCGGCCGCGAGGGCGGGCGCGCGGCGGGGGACGAGCCGGCGG
>NZ_JAAALM010001006.1 GCF_009906395.1 Kineococcus indalonis | reverse complement strand
GTTCGAGACTGGCTCCACGTCCCGCGCCGCCGGGTGGGGTGCCGGGCGCCGTGCGTCGCGAGGCCGCCTGAGCCCGGGCCGCCTCGACCGGCGCGCCTCGACCGGCGCGGCTTCACCGGGCCCTGCTTCACCCGGCCTTGACGGTCACCACCGGGCAGGCGGCCTCGCCGATGACGCGCTGGGCGATGCTGCCCAGCAGGAACTTCATCGTCGCCGAGCGCCGGCGCACCGGCAGCACGAGCACGTCCGCGCCGGCGCTGAGGCCGATCAGCTGCCCCGCGACGTCCTGGTGCGGGTCGTGCGACCGGGCGGCCACGCCCGCGCCGGCGGCGGCGCGCTCGGCGGCGGTGCGCGCCGCGGCGGTGGCGTGCACGGGGGTGGAGGGGGCGTCGCCGGTGACGAACACCACCTCCACCCCGGCGCCGGTGGCGCGGGCGCGCTCCACCGCCCAGGCCAGGGCGGCCTCGCCCTCGGGGCGGTCGGTGACGGCCACCA
>NZ_JAAALM010001005.1 GCF_009906395.1 Kineococcus indalonis | reverse complement strand
GCGCGGGGGCGAGCCGCACCCCGGGAGCGACCTCGAGACGACGGGGCCGCACCGCAGCGCGGCGAGGAGCGACGACGCCGTGGAGCACGAGAGCAGGGCCAGCGGGGGCGGCACCGCCCCCCTCACCGTCCCCCTCACCGCCGGCAGCACCCTCAGCGGGCCGCTCACGGCCCTGCCCGGCGCCGACGGGCGCGTCGTGCTCCAGGACGCCGACGGCGACCGGTACGTCCTCGTCCCCGAGAGCAGCTGGTCCGCCCTGCTGGACGGCGCGCGCGAGGGGCGCCCCGGGGTGAGCCTGACCGCGCGCGAGCGGGAGGTGCTGCGGATGGTCGCCGACGGCTGCGCCGGCTCCGTGATCGCCGAGCGGCTCGGGCTGGCCCCGAACACCGTCGCGCAGCACCTGGCCTCGGTGCGCCGCAAGTACGGCGTGCGCTCCTCGGCGACCGCGGCCGCCGCCGCGCGCCGGCAGGGCCTGCTCGACTGAGCCGCCCCGCCC
>NZ_JAAALM010001004.1 GCF_009906395.1 Kineococcus indalonis | reverse complement strand
GCCCCCGGCACCGGCGCCGAGCGCGAGGACACCCTCCTGCCGGCGCTGTCGGAGGAGGTCAACCGCACCGTGCGCGCCCTGCACGCGCTCAAGGCGCAGGTCGCCCGCGCCCAGGACGGGGCCGAGCGCGCCGTGCACACCGTGCTGCTCGTCGTCGCGCACGCCGGCCCCAGCCGCGTCGGCACCCTCGCCGAGCGCCTGGGCACCGACCCCTCCACCGTCAGCCGGCAGACCGGCGAGCTGGTGCGCCGCGGCCTGCTGGAGCGCCGGCCCGACCCCGACGACCGCCGCGCCTGCCTGCTGGCCGTCACCGGCGCCGGCCGCGAGGTCGTCGCCGACACCGTCCGGCGCCGCCAGGAACGGCTGGCCCGCGCCGTGGGCGGCTGGGACGACACCGATCTCGGCACCTTCGTCGCCCTGCTGTCCCGCTTCAGCGACGGCCTGGAGCACGTCCGCGGCGACGGCGCCCCCGACCAGCCCCCCGAGCAGCCCCGCGA
>NZ_JAAALM010001003.1 GCF_009906395.1 Kineococcus indalonis | reverse complement strand
GCCATGAGCATGCCCGGCAGCGACTTGTCGCAGCCGGCCAGCAGCACCGAGCCGTCCAGGCGCTCGGCGCTCATGACGGTCTCGACGGAGTCGGCGATCACCTCGCGGCTGACCAGGGAGTAGTGCATGCCCTGGTGGCCCATGGAGATGCCGTCGGAGACGGAGATCGTGCCGAACTCCAGCGGGTAGCCGTGAGCGGCGTGCACGCCGTCCTTGACGGCCTTGGCGAGGCGGTCCAGCGGCAGGTTGCAGGGGGTGATCTCGTTCCAGCTGGAGGCGACGCCGATCTGGGGCTTGGCCCAGTCCTCGTCGCCCATGCCGACCGCGCGCAGCATGCCGCGCGAGGCGGTCGCCTGGAGGCCGTCGGTCACCTGACGGCTGCGGGGCTTGATGTCGACGCCCGGGGCCGGGCTGGGGGCGGTGCCGCCCGGCTGCGCCGCCGGCTCGTTCGAGGGGGTGTGCAGGCTCACGCCAGGAGTCTAGGTGCCGCGCACCGGCCCCCCGGA
>NZ_JAAALM010001002.1 GCF_009906395.1 Kineococcus indalonis | reverse complement strand
CGCCGCGCCCCGCGCGAGCGGGGCGCGGCCCACCGCCGCCCCGACCGCGACGCCCACCGCGACGCCCACCGCGACGCCCACCGCGACGCCCACCGCGACGCCCACCGCGACGCCCACCGCGACGCCCACCGCGACGCCCACCGCCTCCCGCGCCGGCGCGCCGAAGCTCGCGCGCGGCACGCGCGGCGCCCGCCACGTCCTCGTCGCCCAGGGCACGCTCACCGCCGTGGACGCCGCCGCCCGCACCGTGACCCTGACCGTGCAGGGCGGGCGCGACAAGGCCCTGCGCGGCAAGGCGCTGACGGTGGCGGTGGCCGCGACCGCCACCGTGCGCCGCGAGGGCGCCCTCGTGGAGCTGTCCGCGCTGCGCGTCGGCGACCGCGTGAACGTCCAGGGCACCCGTCCCGCCGACGGCACCGCCACCGCCACCCGCCTCACCGCCGGCACCCGCGACGCGGGCGAACCCACCGCGCAGCCCACCAGCACGCCCACCGCGCAGCCCACCGGC
>NZ_JAAALM010001001.1 GCF_009906395.1 Kineococcus indalonis | reverse complement strand
AGCGGGGGCAGCGGGGGCAGCGGAGGCAGCGGAGGCAGCAGGTGCTGCAGCCGGTGCGCTACCTGCGGGTGCTGGGGGTGGTTCCGCAGCGCCAGCGGTGCGGGCCGGGAGCGGCGTTGCTGGCCGAGGGGCTGGCCCGGGCCGATGAGCGCGCCGAAGCGGTGCACCTAGACCTCCGCGGCGGCGAACGTGGAGCACTACCGGCGGTGGGGTTTCCAGGTGCTGGCGGGCAGCCCCGCACCGTTGGGGCCCGGTGGTCCGCCGATGTGGCGGATGCGACGTGGACCGCGGGCGGGCGCTCGCAGCTGATCACCGCCGTCCGCGGTGGTGGTCCCCCGGGCAGCGCCGGGGGAGGACCTGAGCGCCCGAGCAGCCGCGTCCTCGCGGGCTGTCCTCGGCGTGGCGCTGCGACGGGTCGACGCGTGCCGGGGTGCTGGGGTGCCCGCGAGCGCTCAGCGGTGGTGCGGGGAAGGTGCTGGCGCTCGCGGGCGGCTGGTGGGGTCCGCGCG
>NZ_JAAALM010001000.1 GCF_009906395.1 Kineococcus indalonis | reverse complement strand
GTCGTCGAGGGGGTCGTCGTGGAGCACGCAGGACAGGGAACCGCACGCCGCGGGATGGCCGCGCTCGTCATCCACAGCCTCGATACGCTCGGGGGGTGATCCCCAGCGCCACGTCCCCCGAGCGGTCGGACCCCCTGCTCCCGGCGGTCCCGTCGGGGAAGGCCTCACCCTCCCCCGCCGTGCCGTCCCCGCAGCTGCCGCCCTCCACCGACGTCCTCGTCGTGGGCGCCGGGCTGGCGGGCCTGGCCTGCGCCAAGCACCTGACGGACGCGGGCCTGGACGTGGTCGTCGCGGAGGCCTCCGACGGCGTGGGCGGGCGCGTGCGCACCGACGTCGTGGACGGCTTCCGCGTGGACCGCGGCTTCCAGCTGATCAACCCCGCGTACCCGGAGCTGCACAAGGTCCTGGACGTGGCTGCGCTGGGCCTGCAGCCCTTCGACGCCGGCGTGGCGGTGCACCGCGGCGGGCGCGTGGCCGCGGTGCGCGACCCGCGCCGGCACCCGGCCGGCGT